>CAYXMY010000001.1:0-67002 GCA_964466155.1 uncultured Caenibius sp.
CCCAACCAGACCATCCCGATTTTCGGGGCGAGCAGTCCGGAACAGGTCAGCGACAGCATCAAGGCCGCCTCGCTCACGCTGACGGCGGATGAACTGGCGCAATTGCGGGTGGGTTGACCCGCCCCGGTTCGGCAGGTGGTAGCAATCCGGATTGCCGCCACCTGCTGCGCCTCCCAATGGTGGGGTGCCGGCTGAAAGCGCGAGCAAGCGAGAGGATGACGGCATAGCGCGGTCAGCAACCCCCTTCGCAATATCAACTTTCCTACACGGCAGAAATCTGCCCTAACCTGCCGGATGACGCAGCCTGGAACACTTGCCGCCCGCTTCCCGCAAGTCGGCCCATCCTTCCGCCTGCCAGCCATTATTCTCGGAGTGGCAGGCACCCACCGCAATCGCCGGAATATTGCGGAGCGAAACGGTAACAGGATACCGGCGCGGAAAGTCACACCCGATGCACCGCTCCGCCTCAGACCGATACACCTGCGACTACGTCTGGCGCCTCTAGTCAAAGGCAGACAAAACCCAGTTATACCAGTCTCTTGTGGCTGCTCTTGCCGATGGATGAACCTCGCACGGGCCTGCGTGGAAACCCCTGGCAACGAACGAGCGGCGTGCGTACTTTCAGGCCGTTCTGTGTCAACCCGCCGCGAGCGCCTGCCGCACGCCATCGACCGCGCGCCGGACCCGTTCCGCCACGGGCATGCCCGCTTCGAGATCGGCATTGCGCGGGATTTCCACGCTGATCGGGCAGTCCTTCGGCAAGGCGCGGACGAAACCGGCGATGTCGAACACCCCTTCGCCCGGCAGCAGGCGCGCGGAGGAGGCTTCGAAATCGATCCGGTCCGCCGGGCATTCCGCCGCGCCATCGGCGACTTGCCCATAAAGAATATAGTCCGCCGGGGCGGCTGCCAGTTCCGCAATCGAACCGCCCGAACGCATCAGGTGGAGCAAATCGACATTCACCCCCACCCGGCCGGGGCGATTGATCGCCGCCACCAGTTCCAGCGCGTCGGCCAGCGATTGGACTTGCGAGGGCGGATAGAATTCCACCCCCACGCGCAGTTCGTAACTGGCCGCCAGATCGCAAAACGCTCCGAACTTGTCCAAACGCCGCGTGGGATCGCGGTCGTAGATCAGCGCGTTCAGCAATTGCGCATCGAGTTGCGCGGCGCATTCCAACGCGGTCTTGAAACTCTCCATCTCGGTGCGGCCCGCCAGCGTGAAAGGGTAGGCAAGATCGAGCGCGATCCCCAGATCCTTCATCCGTTCGCCCAGCGCCTTGCGCGCGGCAAGATCGGTGTAGATGTCGAACGGCGGCATCTGCGGCAGCACATCCATCGGCTGCATGAACAGGCAAATGCCTCCGCATCCGGCCGCGTGCGCCGCCTCCACCAGTTGGATGGGCGTGGTGTCGACGGCCGTGATATGATCGAGAGAGAGCGACTGCATGCCCCCTGCCCTATCGCAAGTGAAGCGCGCTGGCCACAGGTGCCGCATGCTTTGCATGCCACCAGGGCCGTAATATTTGCCATCGCCGCCTGTTCGATGCATCGCCGGGGGCGAAGGGCGAAGATAAAGCATTCCCCCTCGTGCGGATGCAGCCGCGCCGCCGCCATTGATTGCCATAGGAGTTGAACCGCCATGCCCTGTTACGCCTTCCATGGTATCGTGCCGGTCGTCGATCCGACCAGTTACGTGCACCCGCTCGCTTCGCTGATCGGCGATGTCATCGTCGGGCCGGGCTGCTTCATCGCCCCCGGCGCATCGCTGCGCGGCGATTTCGGCCGCATCGTCGTGGAAGGCGATACGAGCGTGCAGGATTCCACCACCATCCACGCCTCTTCCCTGCGCGATACGATCGTGCATCGCGGCGCGACTCTGGCCCATGGCTGCATCATCCACGGGGCGGAAATCGGTCAGAACGCCCTGATCGGCATGAACGCCGTCATACTGGACAATGCCATTATCGGCGATGAATGCCTCGTCGCCGCCATGTCGCTGGTCAAATCGGATGTCGTCATCCCCCCGCGCAGCCTGGTGGCCGGCAACCCAGCCAAGATCGTGCGCACGTTGGAGCCGCATCAGGTGACATGGAAGAACGATGGCAAGGGCGAATATCAGCGCCTCGCCCGCGAAGCGCACACCGAAATGCTGCCGGTGGAACCGCTATCCGCCCCCGAAGCCAATCGCGGCCGGGTGCCGGGCGAAGCCATCGCCGTGCGGCTGACAGGCGATATGGCGCGTGAAAGGGAGCGCCGGGCCGCCGAAAATTCAGAGACATCGTAACCCCGCGAAGCAGGAACCCAAACCGCCAAACATAACTCAACCGGAACAAAGCGGAGATAGGCACCCGCTCACAATTGCCGCTTTCGCCCGCAGGCTGCTATCGTCCAATCAAAGCCCGGCACTGTTGGAGCCGGGCCGCGATAGAACAGAACAAACGGATTGAAAGAGAGGTCGATCGCTCATGGCAACCGCCGCCAAGGATACACCCGCCTGCACAATGGGCCATCTGGCCATGCACTACGGCAAGGCCGAAGACGGGCCGAAAGCCGCCCGGTTACTCAAGGCGCTGGGCCTGGTGGAAACGCAGGTTCTTCCCCTGCCCAACGGCAATTTCTACCGCTTCGTGGTGGACAAGGCACATTATGGCCGGGGCGATGGCATCGTCTATCTCTCCGCCCTGCCCGAACCGCAGCTAAAGCTGATCGAAACGATCCACAACGCGCTGGGTGTCGGCACCGACAACGAGCATGACGCCGTCAAGGGCATGCGGGCGATGATGGAAAGCGATTTCGAAGCCAGCTTCCATTTCGGTCTCCTGCTGGAAACGCTGGAAGATCTCGAACGCATCGTTCTCGATCTTCAGAATCTGGCGGAGAACGACCCCGATCTCAAGGGGCGGATCAAGTTCGGGTTCAACCGGGCTTTGCCGGGCAATCCCGAAATCGACGCCCGGCTCGATGCCTCACCCATCTATGGCGGCGTGACCCGCTACGCCTACGGCAGCCACGGGGTGCAGGCGTTTGTCGAAACCGATCTGCTCAAGGCCGGCCAGTTGGGCGACGCCATGGTGATCGAACTGGACTATGTCTTCCCCGGTTACGATCAGCACATTCTCTCGGTCGTCGAACTGGGCTGACCGCCCCCATCGAGGGCACGCAAAAAGGCCCGGCTGCGCAGTGCGGCCGGGCCTTTTCGTTTTTGCGACTGATAGCGCGGGAAAACGGCGGGATGCTGCCACCCCGCCGCCTTGCTTCGATCAGAACTTGATCCCGGCCGTGATCCCGTAGGTACGCGGATCGGGGAAGTAAGCGACCGTCATGTTGCCGAACCCGGCACCGAAATCGATGAAGTTCGTCGGGTTCTTTTCCTTGGTCAGGTTGCGAACCCAGAGCGAAACTTCCGCCTTCACGTCGCCATGCAGCGGAATACCGCCGACGGCAGCGCGGAGATTGACGAGGGTACGGCCCTTCGACATCGTGTTGTGCGCGTCCTGCTGGCCCGCATATTCCGGCACCAGCGCATAGGGGAAGGTGTAGTACTTGGAGACGTAGTTCAGATCGCCGTTGATCGTGAACTTGCCCCAATCGCCTTCAGCCACGCGCAGGTCCGCGCCCACCGAAGCGGTGTAGTGCGGCGTGTGCGGGAATGCGCGGTTGTTCGAAACGTCCGGACCGCCTTCGGTTTCGGTGTAGTTCTTGTACTTCGCATCGAGATACGCAAGCGACGCATTGATCGTCAGCGCATCGACCGGACGGATCACGGTTTCCACTTCGAGACCGCGGATACGAGCCTTGGCCGCGTTGCGGACGATGGATGCCGCTGCGCCCTGCGCCGTGAACACGGAAAGCTGGATGTCCTTGTGCTCATCCCAGAACGCCGCAACGTTGAAGATCACCTTGCCGCCGAACAAACGGCTCTTCACGCCGATTTCGTAGCTGTCGACCTTTTCCGGGCGGTAGGGGTTGCACAGTTCGAATGCACCGCTCGGGCAAGCGGCCGTCGGAGCACGGAAATCCGAGGTTTCGCCGTTGAAGCCACCCGACTTGAAACCACGAGCGAAGCGCGCATAGGTATTCACGTTACGGCTGAACTCATAGGACAGCGTCGCGGCGGGGCTGAAGTTGTGATACTTCGCATCCGGCACGCTGCCGAAGGGCAGATCGACATAAGTGACCAGCGGCTGGCCATCGGTAGTGCCAGCAGCGAAGAAGCGGCTGATGTCCTTCTTTTCTTCGGTATAACGCGCACCCAGCGTCAGCTTGAGCGGATCGGTGATCCGAATGTCGGCCTGTGCGTAAAGCGCCCAAGCCTTGGTGTGCGAGGCATAGTTCGACTGGTACACAGCCGCCCGCGGATCGAGCGGATCGACCGTCGGGCCGTAAGCGCCGAAGAAACGCTGCGGACCATCGGTGCCAGCCTTTTCCTTGTAATAGAACGCGCCGAGCACGAAGTTGACGCGATCGTCCCACACCTTGCCGGTCGCCTGCAGTTCCTGGCTGAACGAATGGAACTTCGTATCACGGCCGGTGTAAGCGAGATCGTACTGCGTCCCGTCGAGGTCGATCCGGTCATCCCACTTGAGGTTGCGGTAGGCGGTGATCGACTTCAGCGTAATCTCGCCCAGTTCCAGCGTACCGGTCAGCGAGTGGCCGTAGGAACGCGAACGCTCATACAGCGGTTCGTCGTTCAGGCTGGCGGTCGACTGACGCTTGCGGGGCTCGACATAGGCCGCCAGCAAGCCGCTGCCGTTGACGAGCTGACCATAGTCAGGAGTCTGATCGAACTTCGAATAGTCGAAGCTATAGTCGAAGGTCAGATTGTGGGTCGGCTGGAAGCGGACCTGGACCATTCCGCTCTTGCTGTCGAGGCCACCCACGCGGCCCTGCTTCGGCGGCGACAGGAGCGAACCCGGCGTGCCATAAAGCGGATCGTTGGTCAGCTTGACGAACCCGTCGCGCTTCTGGATCTGACCGGAAAGCTTGACGGAGAACGGGCCGAACGCGGGCAGGTCGAGAACGGCCTTGGCGCGCTTCGCGTCGTAGTTGCCGTAGCTGACTTCGGCCGAACCGCCGAATTCGCCGGAGGGCTTCTTGGTGACGAGGTTCACAGCGCCAGCCAGCGCGTTGCGGCCATAAAGCGTACCCTGCGGGCCGCGCAGCACTTCGACGCGTTCGAGATCGGCAACATCGAAGATCGAGCCCTGTGCCTTGGCGATGTACACGCCGTCGAGGTACAGACCGACCGCCGGTTCCCAGGTAATGGCCGGGTTGATGGTGACCGAGCCGCGGATCGCGATCTGCGAAATCGTCTTGTTCGACGGGGCGCGTTCGATCTTCACGTTCGGCGCGATGGTGCCGAGGCTGTCGATCGAGGTGATGCCGCGCGATTCGAGGAACTGGCTGGACACAGCCGAAATCGCAATCGGGACATTCTGGATGTTTTCGGCGCGCTTCTGCGCGGTCACGATGATTTCGCCGATGCCTGCGTCAGAGGTAGGTGCCTCGTCTTGCGCGAATGCCACACCGGGCAAAGCCGCAAACAGGCACGACCCGCAAAGCGCGGTCGAAACGAGAAGCTTCTTCATTAATTCCTCCTATGCGCGGAGTTTGGGGAGAAAAGGGCCGCGCATGTGGCCGGGCCGATGCATACTCGGGTCCTGCTTTGCAAGACCAACCCCGCCTTTGGGTGGGGTATGAGACACGCTTTGATTACGGATCGTTGCAAAATGGCCACAACCCCGAATACCCACCGGAGGAGCGCTTCGAGCCCTGACTCCGCCCGGTGCATTCAGGAAAAAAGGGGTGACGGCAACCGCAGAGCAAGGCACGATGACGGCATGTTATCGCAGCGGAACCCATCCACAAAACGCGCATGAACATGAGGGAGAATGGCATGAAGAGAGCTTATCTGGCAGGTGCATTGGTTCTGGCCGGAGCCGGGGCCATCATCGGCGCGGGCAGCGCTGTGGTGGCCGAGCAACCCGCCCAGACGGCCCAGATGCCGGAAAAATTCAAATTCCCGCCCGGCTATCTCGAACTGAATCAGATGCCGGATAGCGTTGTCCTCGTTCCCCCGGCCCCGGCGAAGGATAGCGCGACTTTCGCACGCGATCTGGACGCGTCGCAGCGCGGGCTTGCCTTGCGCGGCACGGCACGCTGGGATCTCGCCACGAAAGATGCCGATCTGTTCACCCCAGCCGATACCGATGCAATGTCCTGCGCCGCGGGCTTCGCCATCGGGCCGGATACGACCCCCGCCACCAATCGCCTGCTGCGCCGCGCGATGATCGATTTCGGGGTGTCGACCGGGGCGGCGAAGAAGAAGTATCAGCGCCCGCGCCCGTTCATGGAAAACAACCAGCCGACCTGTACCCCCGCGCACGAGGTCTATCTGCGCAAGGACGGTTCCTATCCTTCCGGGCATAGCGCCATCGGCTATGGCTGGGGTCTGGTTCTGGCGGAATTGTTACCCGACCGGGCAACCCAGGTGATCGCCCGTGGGCGCGCCTTTGGCGACAGCCGCCGGGTGTGCAATGTCCACTGGCTGAGCGATATCGAAGAAGGCCGTATCACCGCCAGCGCTGCCTTTGCCCGGCTGCAATCGGTCCCCGCGTTTCAGGAAGACCTGAAAGCCGCACGCGCCGAAATCGCGGCGGGCAACCTGCCCGCTCCCAAGCGGGATTGCGCGAAAGAAGCCGAAGCGCTGGCGATGCAATAAGCGCACCGGCGCTGTGGCCGGCAGGGTGCGCCCTGCCGGCCGATCAGGCAAAGTCGGCCAGGAATTCGCGCATCAGGCGCGTGACATCATCCGATCTTTCCAACTGGATCAGATGCCCGGCCTTGGGCAGCATTTCGATCCGCCGGACATCAGCATGGTGATTGTGAATTTCGCCCAGCGGGTCCTCCCCGTGCCAGGCTTCGAGGTCGACATCCTGTTCGCTGCCGATGAAGTAATAGGGCGCCTGCGTCTTGTGCCCGCGCCACGGTGCACGCTGATGCCAGCGGATATCCATCGCCCGATACCAGTTAAGCCCGCCGGTAAAGCCTGACCGTTCGTAGTCCGCGACAATCGCATCCATTTCCGGCTCGCTCCACCAGGCCCACGGGAACGGCGGCGCTTCGGGCAAAGCGTCGAGATAAGTCGTGCCGGGCGGATGCTGCCACACGTCGAGGTAATGGTAATCTCCCGATAGGGCATAAAACACCCGCGTCAGGAATGCGCGCGGCGCGGCGGCCAGATCGGCGTCGGCCACACCGGGTTCACGGAAATATTCGATGTGGACGAAATGTTCCTTCGCCCATTCCGCCGCTTCCGCCAGCGGCGTGATATCGGGCCGATCCGGATAATGCGGATTTTCCAGCGCGATGATGCCCCGCACCTTTTCCGGATGCAGATGCGCCAGATCGAATATCGCGAAAATCCCGAAATCCAGCCCGGCGAACACCGCCTGCTCTTCTCCCAGATGCGTCACCAGCGCGGCAAGATCGCCTGCGGTCCGATGGCAATCGTAGGCTTCCTTCTCCGCCGGAACCTCCGTCTGCCCCATGCCGCGCATATCGGGCGCGACCACACGCCAGCCCGCTGCGGCCAGCGGGCCGATCTGCCGGTGCCAGCTATACCAGGTGTGGGGGAAGCCGTGACAGAGGATGAGCAGCGGCCCCTCCCCCTGCTCGACATAATGCATGACGATGCCGTTGATCGTGGCGGTGTGATGTTCCAGTCCTCTCATAACCGGGAGAAGTACCAGACACCGCGCACAGGCTCAAACGCCACCGGCAAACTTCCGGCCCGATGGCGAAACACCGGGCCGGAAACGAAAGCCGATGCGGATCAGAATGAAACCTTGATTTCGCCGCCGATCACGCGCGGTTCGGAATATGGCGCCGTCTGCGAAATGTAGCCGCCGGGAGCACCCGGTCCGGTCTGGAGCTGATTGCCGACACCGATCACGAATTCGCGCGCGCGGCGGTTGAACAGGTTGTTCACGAACACGGCGAACGAAACATTCACATTGTCAATCGGCTGTTCGTAGACGAGGCGTGCGTTGAAGACCTTGCGTGCGTCGCTCTTCCACAGATCGCGCCCCGGAACCAACGGCCCCGCCACGGCCGAGGTATAGACCCCCGCCTGATACGAGTACGAGGCGAAAGCGGTCAGCTTGCGATTGCCGTCATCCACGATCTGCCAGTCGCCCGAAACGGTCAGCGCGTTCTTCGGCACGAACGGCATGGTGAAATAGCCCGTCACGTTGTCGCCGACATTCACCGGCGAATAGGGATTGACCGCCGGGTCGAAATTGGTGCCAGCAAAGGCCACGATCGATTTCAGCTTCGGATCGAGATAGGCATAGGATGCCCGCAGGTTGACGCCGCGCACCGGACGCACGGCCAGTTCCGCTTCGATACCTTTGATCGTCGCCCGCCCGGCGTTGACCGTGGCGACTTTCGTGAGATCGATCGGATCGGCGGTGAAATCGATCTGCATATCCTTGAACTTGTTGTAGAAGGCTGAAAGGTTGAAAGTCAGCTTGCGGTCGAAGAATTGCGATTTCAGGCCGACTTCCCATGCCTCCACCTTTTCCGGCCCGAAAGTTTGGGCGAAATCCAGTGCGCCTTCAGCCGAACCGCCCGCCTTGTAGGCTTTCGAGTAGCGGACATAGGTCATCAGGTCCGGCGTCCATTGCATGGCGAGGTTTACCGACGGGCTGAAATTATGGAATTTCTGGCGGTTACGCGTGTTGTTTTCGATGAGCATATCGAAATACCACTGGGAGCGCGAAGCGGTGCGTTTGTCTTCGGTATAACGCGCACCCAGCGTCAGCTTGAGGCGATTGTCAAGAATCGGCGGGGTGATAGTGGCCTGCATGTAGGCCGCCTTCGAAATCGACTTGGCGTGAATGTCCTTGAAAGTCTGGGCGTATCCGCCCGGCTGGATGATCGCCCCGACAATATCCTGCTCGGAAAAGTGCGAGCCCTTCTCGCGGAAATAATACAGGCCGCCGGTGTATTCGATCAGATCGCCGATCGAACCGATCAGTTGGAATTCCTGCGTGTATTGCTTGGCGCGATACTGATGCTCCTGCGCCACGGTGTAATCGCCGCCGGGGAAGGGATAGGATTGCGCCACCCCATAGTTCACGAACTGATGGGAATCCGATTTGCGGTAACCCGACAGCGAACGGATGGTGAGCGTATCCGATACATCCCATGCCACCGTCAGTTGATGATCGGTGAAGTGCGACTTGCTCCAGCGCATGGCGAGATCGGTGTAGGTGTGGTTCTTGTCCGCCGTGTACCCGGGCACGACACCGACGAGATCGGGGTTGATATAGTATGGCGGAGTGGAGAGCACCCGGCCCCGGTCGAACGCGTAATCGACGGTCAGTGTATCGGTCGGGGTCCAGCGCGCGGCCACGCGGCCGGCAAGCTGGCCAGCGGCCTGATAATTGCGCCCACCGCTGTTCTTCACATATCCATCGTTATGGGAATAGAGCAGCGTGCCCTTGATCGCCAGATTGCCGAACGAAGGCAGGTCGAGATTGACCAGACCGCGCACATAATTGCGGCTGCCATATGTGACGCTCGCATCGCCGCCCCATTCGCCCGTCGGCTTGGACGAGATGATGTTGATCGCGCCACCCGTAGTGTTGCGGCCATAGAGCGTACCCTGCGGGCCGCGCAGAACTTCGATACGTTCCGGATCGCCAAGATCGAGCAAGGCCGCTTGCGGCCGCGAAATGTAGAAGCCATCGACATAGAGACCGACACCGCCATCCTTGGTGATCTGGCCCGCATCGGCCGCACCCTGGCCGCGCATGTTCAGCGAAACGGTATCCGAAGAGTTCGGATAAGCGGTGATGTTGAGGCTGGGAACCGCCTGTGCGATCCCGCGAAGGTCCGTGGTGCCATGACTGGCAAGATCGGCACCGCTGGCCGCCGTGATCGCCAGCGGAACATTCTGCAGCTTTTCTTCGCGCCGCTGCGCGGTGACGACGATTTCACCGCTATCCGCCACGTTGGCGGGTGCGGCAGTCTGAGCGGATGCGGCTACCGGGGTAACGATGCACGCCGCGCCCATGCTGGCAATCAGCGCCAGACCGGAACATGTATGAAGCGTCCGAAAGTTCATGATACCTCCTCCTTGAAATTATGTATGTTTTTCTATGCAATGCGGGGCTGCGCCCAGGTGGCAGACCCGTAATTCAGTCGTTCGCACGGTCAGTCGAGAGCAGGCGGATGCCATGCTTCCATAGGGAAATCCGGATGACCCAATTCGCAGCTGCATGGCCAGGATAACAGGATCGCCATGGTGGAAAGTGTTTCCTCCCCCGCCTTGCATTGCAGATCGAGCCAGACCCATTCCGCCCCAGGCAAACCCGTTTCCCGCCGCGAGACGGTGCCCGAATAGGTCACTTCCATTCCGGGGCAGATCGGACGGCGCATTTTGAGCCGCCAGCGCGCAATCCACGCATCCGTCCCGGCCCACTTCATCGCATAGGCGTGGAACCATCCGGTCTGTGTGGGCGCGTTCATGATGATGTCGGGCAGCTTCATGCCCTGCGCATAAGCGATATCGTGGTGCTGCGGTTGCCAGTCACGGCTGGCCGCCGCGCCTATCGCGATATCGCGTGCGGACACGATGCGGGTGAGCGAAGGCAAGGCGTCGTCGCTCATGCCGAACCTTCCGCGCCATATCCGAAGAAGCGCAGCGTCTCCGCCCCGAACAGCATGCCATCCTCGGCGCAACGGTATTCCACGCGGATGGTCCAATAGCGCCCTGCCCCCAAGCGCGTGGTGCACGGCTCACCAAGGTCCACCAGAATCTGTTCGCTGCGCACTCTCACGCCGGGGCGGATCGGTGCAGCAACTTCGCTTTCCATCTCCGCCACGATGGCCCGCGGCAGGCCAAGCCTGTCCTTGATGAGGAAATGCAGCGCCAGCCCGCTCGTACCCGCATCGCCATCGGGATGCCACATCACCGGGCGGTTCCACGCCGAAAGCAGCGCGGGCGGCGCGATCATGTCGGCCGGATCGTCCACCCAGTAAGCGGGCGTGCCGTCCTTCACGGCGGCGGCGAACAGGCGGATCGCGCCCGCTTCCACCGCGCCGTCGCTCACTTGCGCAAACTGCGGCTTGCCCATCAATGCGGCCAGATCGTCCGGTATGCCGGTCATCGCCCCATGCCCCCCTCCTGCCTATTTCAGCGGCAGACCGAGCCCGCGCCGGGCGATGATGTTCTTCTGCACTTCGGAAGTGCCGCCGCCGATCGTGTCGAGCGGAGTGGTCTGGTAGAAATGTTCCCACACCCCATTGTCCACCGCATGATCGGCCCCTTGGCGCAAGAGCCCGGCGGGGCCGAGATGGTCGAGCACGAAATCGGTGATGACCTGCCCCAGCCGCGTGGCGAAGACCTTGTACATCGCCGCTTCCACCGCAGGCACCTGTCCTTTGGCTGCGGCATCGACCACCCGCCGTTGCAGCATCTTGGCGGTTTCCACTTCCGCCCCCAATCGCCCGACCTGCCGCCGCACGCCGATATCGTCGGCCAGCGGCGCACCGTTGCGATCCGTCGTGCGCAGCGCTTCCAGCGCCCGCTCGAACTTCTGCAGCAGCGGGTTGATCGTGTAGAAGGTGAAGCGTTCGAAATCGAGCGCTTCGCAGACATAGGTCCAGCCCTTGTTCAATTCGCCGACCAGCGTTTCCGGGCCGATGCGGACATTGTCGAAGAACACTTCGTTGGTGTGGTGGTAGCCCATGGTCACGATCGGACGCACCGTCAGCCCCGGATGATCCATGCCGATCAGAAACACGCTGATCCCTTTGTGCTTGGGCGCATCGGGATCGGTACGCGCGGCGACCCAGTACCATTCCGCAAAGTTGGCCGACGTGGTCCAGACTTTCTGCCCGTTGAGCACCCAGCCATCCCCGTCGCGTTCCGCCTTCAGTTTCAGGCTGGCCAGATCGGACCCGGAACCGGGCTCCGAATAGCCCAGCGCGAATTCCACTTCGGCATCGAGGATCAGCGGCAGGAAGCGCCGCTTCATGTCTTCCGAGCCGTGGCGGATGATCGTCTTGCCGATGCAGCCCACGCCCTTGCCGATCAGCGGCGCGCCGCGCAGCGCCAGTTCCTCGTTCAACAGGTATTCGAAAATGCCGGGAACGTCCTGCCCGCCATACTCCTTCGGCCAGGACATGCCGAGATAGCCCTTGCCCGCCATGCGCTTGCAGAACGCCCGCCGTTCCGGGCTGTTGGCGAGCTGCGAATGGGCATCGCGGTCCGGCGCCATGAATTCCGTCGCGTCCGGATGCTGCGCCTGTGCATCGAGGAAAGCGCGCACGCCAGCGGCGAATTGCTGCTCTTCAGCGGTCAGTTTAAAATCCATGATGCGTCCTATGCCGTCTCGAGTTCGGCCACAGCGTCGGCCACTTCCTTGCGGACCTGTTCCAGCTTGGTTTCCTTGACCACGCCGTAGCCTTTCACCCCTTCGTAAGCGGCGGCGATGGCGGCCAGTTGGGGGAGATTGTCCGGCGTGGCCCGGGCCAGCAACCGTTCCACCAGCGCTTCGTATTCGCTGCCCAGCGCGCGTTCCATTCGGCGGTGGGCATTGCGCCCGAACAGGTCGAACGCGGTGCCGCGCAGCCCCTGCATCCCCGCCAGCGCGCGATAGAGATGCAGCACCCACGGGCCGAATTCACGCTTACGCTCCCGCCCGTCAGGCCCGCGCCGCGAAATCAGCGGCGGGGCGAGATTGAAGCGCAGCTTCACATCGCCTTCGAACGTCTCCGCCAGCCGCCGCTGCAAGGAACCGTCGCTGAACAGGCGGGCGACTTCGTATTCGTCCTTGTAATAGAGCGCTTTGGCATAGCCGCGCGCCACCGCTGGGGTCAGGCAATCCGCCGTTCCGGTCAGCGCACGCTCCGCCTCTGCAACGCGGCCGACAAGCGCACGATAGCGCTCTGCCAGCGGTGCGCCATCGAATGCGGCCAGCAGCCCGGCCCAATCGTCCACTAGCTGCTTGGGCGTGCGCCGTTCGGCAGGCTGATCGCCCCCCGCTATCCACCGCGCAGGCGCATCGGCATCGACGGCGGCAATCCGGCCAAGCTGGAACGCGGTGAGATTCAGCGTCACCGCCGCGCCGTTCAGCCGGATCGCCGTTTGCAGCGCATCCAGCGATAGCGGGATCAGCCCCTTCTGCCAGGCATAGCCGACCATCAGCATGTTCGCGCCGATGGCATCGCCCAGTTGGGACACCGCAATCGCCGTCGCATCGATCCCGGACAGCGCGCTTTCGCCCGCCTTCGCCGCGATCACATCGGCCAGCTTGCCAGCGCTGAAATCAAGATCGGGATTGGTGGCGAAAGCCGATGTCGGCGCGACGAAGCGGTTGAACACCACGTGCGTGCGGCCCCGCGCCATCTTGGAGAGACTTTCCGCCGAGGCGGCCACCACCAGATCGCAGCCCAGTACCACATCGGCGCGGCCTTCGGGGATGCGCGGCACGTGTCCGGTGGATTCCCCGCGCGTCAGCCGCACATGGCTCGTCACCGGGCCGTTGCGCTGGGCAAGGCCGGAAAGGTCGAGCACCGTCACCCCCAGCCCGTCGATATGCGCCGCCATGCCGAGGATCGCCCCGATGGTGACCACGCCATTGCCGCCGATCCCGGCCACCACCGTGCTGTGCATGCCGGTGATTTCGGGAAGTTGCGGCAGGGGCAGATCCACCCCGCCGATGATCGCGTCGAGCTTGCCCGGCTGCGCCTTGCGCGGCGTGCCGCCTTCGACGGTAACGAAGCTGGGGCACAACCCTTTGACACAACTGAAATCCTTGTTGCAGACCGACTGATTGATCCGCCGCTTGCGCCCGAAAGTGGTTTCTTCCGGTTCGATCGCCACGCAGTTCGACTGGATGCCGCAATCGCCGCAGCCTTCGCAGACATCGGCATGGATGAACATGCGCTTGTCGACATCGGGCACTTTGCCACGCTTGCGCAGGCGGCGGCGCTCGGTGGCGCAGGCCTGATCGTAGATGATCGCGGTGACGCCCTGCACTTCGCGCATCGTCTGCTGTACCCGATCCAGCGTATCACGATGATGGAAGGTCACCCCCGGCGGGAAATCCTTGGGATCGTGGCGCGCGGGATCGTCCGCCACCACCGCGATTTTCTTCACCCCTTCGGCATGCAATTGCCCCGCGACATGCGGCGCGGAGATGCTGCCATCGAAGGATTCGCCTTCGATGGGCTGGCCGCCCGTCATCGCAATCGCACCGTTGAGCAGGATCTTGTACGTGATGTTGACGCCAGCCGTGACACAGGCGCGGATCGCCAGCAGGCCGGAATGGAAATAGGTGCCATCGCCCAGATTCTGGAAGATGTGATCCATTTCCATGAACGGCGCCTGCCCGATCCACGCGGCCCCTTCCCCACCCATGTGATAGATCGTGATCGTGTGCCGGTCGGGCAGCCAGGTGGCGAGGCCGTGGCAGCCGATCCCGCCCATCGCCACCGAACCATCAGGCACGCGGGTGGAGGTGTTGTGCGGGCACCCGGCGCAGAAGCTCGGCATGCGTACCAGCCCGGCGGCTGCGGCGGTCACTTCGGCGGCGGCTACGTCCGGTTCGTTGGTGGCAAGCATGCGCTGCAAGTCTTCGCCCGGATTGTGTGCCAGCAGGCGGCTGCGCAACGCCTGCATCACGCTGGCCGGGGCCAGTTCGCCCACTTGCGACAGCAGCGGCGCGCCAGACAGGTCCCGCTTGCCGGTCAGGGCCGGGCGGCGATCCGCAGGCAGGTTGTAGAGGATATGGGCAAGCTGCTCCTCGATGACCGGGCGTTTTTCCTCGATCACCAGCAACTCGTCGCAGCCTTCGGCGAAAGCCTTGATCCCTTCGGGCTCCAGCGGCCAGCTCATCCCCACCTTGTAGAGCGCGATCCCCGCCGCTTCGGCCCGCGCGGTATCGAGCCCCAGCGCATCGAGCGCTTCCAGCGTGTCGAGCGTCGCCTTGCCGGTGGTGACGATGCCCAGCCGCCGCTGTCCACGCCCGCCCAGCACTTGCCGGTCGATCCCGTTGGCACGGGCGAAAGCCTTCACCGCTTCCAGCCGGTGATCCATCTGCTTGGCTTCGGCCACGATCGGCATCACGCCAAGCTGGATATTCAGCCCGCCGGGCGGCAGCGCATAGTCTTCGGGCAGGCGAAACCGCAGCCGCTCCGGCGCAACATCGACGCGGGAGGAGGATTCGATCGTATCCGTGATGCATTTGAACCCGACCCACGCGCCCGAATAGCGCGACATGGCGAAACCGGCGAGCCCGAGATCGAGATAATCCTGCACATGCGCGGGATTGAACACCGGCATGCCGAAATGGATCAGCGCATGATCGCTCTGATGCGCGACGGTGGAGGAACGCGCGGCGTGATCGTCCCCACACAGCACCAGCACCCCGCCGTTCTTCGCCGCACCGGCAAAGCTGCCGTGCTTGAGCGGATCGCCCGAACGGTCCACCCCCGGCCCCTTGCCGTACCACATGGCGAAAACGCCATCGTGCTTCGCCTTGCCGATCAGCCCGGTCTGCTGTGTGCCCCATACGGCGGTGGCGGCCAGATCCTCGTTCACGCCCGGCTGGAAATGGATGGCATGCTGATCGAGAAATTCCCGCGCCTGCCACAGGGCGAGATCGTAAATGCCCAGCGGCGAACCGCGATAGCCGGAGATGAAACCCGCCGTGTTCAGCCCGGCTTCCCGATCCCGCATGGCCTGCATGATCGGCAGGCGCACCAGCGCCTGATTGCCGGTGAGGTACACATGGCCGCTGGTAGCGCGATATTTATCGTCGAGGCTGACCGTCATGCCGCGGCCGTTTCCATCAGTTCGACTGTGACGCCCTGCCCATCCTGAATCTGCGCGGCGCGCACGCCGGGGCGCACATCGCGCGGCGGCACCGGAATGGGGAAACCCGCAACACGCGCCGCATCGACCACCGCATCGAGATTGGTGACCGCCAGCGTCAGATAGCGCAGGCCGGTTTCGGCATCGAACGCGCCGCTATCCGCCTTGCGCGCCACCTGTGCATCGGGGATGCACAACCGCAGGATCGCGTTGCCGACCTGCAGCCGCACGATGGTCATTCCCGGAAAGCTCACTTCGCCCTCAACCGGAAAGCCGAGCAACCCATTCCAGAACGCCAAGGCCCCATCGCGATCGTTGGTGACGATCCCGACATCGATATGCGGCTGTGCCAGTTGCGCGGCCATTATGCTCTCCGTCCCGTTTCTTCGATGCTTTCGGCGGTGAGGCCATGGTGCCCCCAAATATCGCCCGGCCCGCGATATTTCGGCGTCCAGTCCGGCCCAACCTGAATCGCGCCCCAGCCGATCTCGACTTCCACGCCCGAAGGCGATTCGACGTAGAACGACACGATCCGGTCGTTCGAATGGCGGCCGAGCGAAGCGGTGATCCTGCACCCTGCCGCGATCACGCGGTCATAGGCCTGCCCCACCATGTCGAGATCGCTCGCCTCGAACATGATGTGATGCACGCCGTTGATCGGCGCGACTTTCATCAGCCCCACCGTGTGATGGCGCCGGTTGATGTGGAAGAAATTGACCGTCTGATCCGGCCCGACATGATAATAATCGGTCAGCCGGAAACCGAGCACACGGGTATAGAAATCGCAATTCGCCTCATAATTCGCCGCGAACAGGTTGATGTGCCCCATGCCCATCGCCCCGGTGAGGAACGTCATGCCGCGTGCATTGCGGTAATCGTTCGTCACCAGCGGGCCGTAGAACAGTTCGATCGCGTTGCCCGCCGGGTCCTGCGTGAAGCCGATGCCGGTCACCGCGCGGGCGGTGCATTCCTCCGCACTCCCGCACCGTGCGGGGAAACCGGCCGCTTCCAGTTCCGCCAGGGCCGCATCCAGTTCGAACGGCCCGCGCACTTCCAGCCCCATGTAGCGCAGCCCCGGCGCGCCCGCTGCGGGATGGATGCCCAGCCGCCAAGACCAGTCATCGATTCGGAAAAAAGCCGAGCCATCGGCCAAGCGGCCATCGTCACCCGCACCGGGGACATAGGCTTCCATACCCGGCGCCCGGCCAAGGTCGACCCCCAGAATATCGCGCCCGAAGGCGATCCACGCCTCCACATCGGGCACATTGAGGCCGACATACCCCAGACCGAGAATTTGCATCGCCTGCTCCCATTCGTTATTTATAGATACTATTAGTACCGTTATTTTTGTCAATATGCGCTCGCAAGCAGAGCCGATGCAACGGTAAGACTGGACAAGCCAAAAAGTTATGAGTACCGATAGTTTCGTTAATGGCGAAGCCAAAGTGGGAGACGCGAGAGAATGGATCTGAGCCTGTCCGGGGAACAGGAGGCGCTGCAGCGCTCCATCCGTTCCCTGTGTGAAGATCGGTTCACCACCGCAGCCATGCGGGCCTGCGAGGACGATCCCACGGCCGCATTGGCGATTTACGAAGACCTCTCCGCGCTCGGCCTTGGCGGCATCCTGATCCGTGAGGAAGCGGGCGGGCTGGGTCTCGGCATGACCGAAATGGTCGTGGCTCAGGCCGAACTCGGCCGGGCACTGGTGCCGCTGCTGTTCACCGAAAGCACCGTGCTCGCCGCCACTCTGCTCGCGGATAGCGCGGACGAAACGGCGCGAAGCGTTCTTGCCGCACTTGCCATGGGAGAAAAGCGCGCGACTTGCGCCTGGCAGGAAAGCGGGCGCGTTCCTGTGGATGGACCGCAGGCCGCACGGCTGACCATGACCGATGGCACGGCGCACTTGTCCGGCGAAAAATGCTTCGTGCCCGAAGTGCGCCTTGCCGACTACATCCTCGTTCATGCGAGCGATGACGCGGGCAGCCCTGCCCTGTGCCTTGTCGAACGCGGGGCGGGAGGCATGGCCATTTCCGATCAACCCAACATGGCGGATCTCGCCATGGCCAACCTGCGCTTCACCGATACGCCGGTGCTGGCCGTCGCCGCGCATGGCGATGCGGCCATGGCTGCGTGGGACAAAGCACTGACCGCGATGAAGATCGCCATCGCCGCCCAGGCCATCGGCGGGGCGGAAATAGCGCTCACCATGGCGCGCGACTATGCCGCCACCCGCCAGCAATTCGGCCAGCCCATCGGCGCGTTCCAGTCTATTGCACACTATCTCGCCGATGCGGCGGTCAATGTCGAAGGGGCGCGGATGCTGGTCTATCGCGCGGCCTCCGCCGCTGACGATGGCGATCCCGCCCGCACCTGGGCGGACATGGCCAAGATGAAGGCCTGCCAAGTCTATCGCGACGTTTCCGCGCTTTCCATCCAGATTCACGGCGGCATCGGCTTCACGCTGGAAGCCGATCCGCAACTCTACTTCCGAAGGGCAAAGCATTTGCAACTGATGTACGGCGATCCGCTCGATCTGCAGGAACGGACGGGCGACGCGCTGATCGCGGGCACGCACAAGGTGCTGGAAGCATGAGTACGCGCTTGCTCGAAGGGCGCCCGGCCATCGTCACCGGCGCTGCGGGCGGCATCGGCCGGGGGCATGTCCTCCACCTCGCCGCCGCCGGTGCGCCGGTCGTCATCAACGATATCAACGGCGAAGCGGCCGAAGCGCTGGCGCGGGACGTTATCGCGGCCGGGGGGCAGGCGCTCGTTTCCACTCACGATATCGGCACGCGCGAAGGGGCCGAAACCTTGGTGCAAGCCTGCTGCAAAGCGTTCGGCAGCGTCTGCATCCTCGTCAACAACGCGGGCAACCTGCGCGACAAGACTCTGCTCAAGATGACGGACGACGATCTCGACGCGGTGCTGACCGTCCATGTCAAAGGCACGTTTCTGTGCACCCAAGCCGCCGCGCGGGCGATGGTCGAACAGGGCGCGGGTGGCGCGGTGGTCAACACCACTTCGGGCGGCCATTTCGGCAGCTTCGGCCAGACCGCCTATTCCGCCGCCAAAGGCGCCATCGCTTCGATGACATACACCTGGGCGCTGGAACTGGCGCGTTACGGCATCCGCGTGAACGCCATCGGCCCGCTGGGCACCACGGCCATGTCGAAAACCTACCGCGACGCCGATGGCAAGCCGGGGCAGGATTTCGATCCCACGCTGAACGGCCCCGCCGTGGTTTACCTGTGCAGCGACGAGGCGGCCAACGTTTCGGGCCAGGTCTTCGGCACCGGGGGTGAGCGTCTTTCCCATATGGTGCAGCCGCATTACGGCAAGACGCTGATCCAGCCCGGCGGGTGGGATGTGGACAGCATCCGCCGCCATTTCCAGACGCAGATGCCCGGCCAGTTCGGCGCGTTCGGCATCCTCGGCAAGCCTTATCCCTTCCACGGCGGCATCCATCCTCCCGCCGCCAGGGAGGATTGACGATGGCCGGGATCGTCGACTGGGGCGTGCATATCGCCGCGCATCGCCTCCCCCTCGCGCTGCTTGCCGGGCGCAAGGCGGAAGGCGGGCCGGAACGGGCGCTGGCCTGGGCGGACGAGGACAGCGTGACCATGGCGGTGGACGCTGCCCGCCATTGTCTGAAAGACCGGGCGCGGGACGCAATCGATCTGCTGATTTTCGCCACCACCACTTATGCCTTCGCGGAAAAGCAGGGCGCCGCGCTGATCGCCGCCGTGCTCGGCCTGCCGCAGACCGTGCGCACCGCCGATATCGGCCATTCGCTGCGCGGCGGGGCACAGGCGCTGCTGTTGGCCGACGATGCGGTCAAGGCAGGGCGCGCCAGACAGGCGCTGGTGCTGATCGCCGATTGCCGCATGGGCGCACCGGGATCGGAACTGGAACGCAGCGGCGGCGATGCGGCAGTGGCGTTCCTGATCGGGCATGACGGGGTGGTGGCGGAGCTTTCGGGCAGCGCGGCGCATTCGGAAGAGCTGGTCGATGTCTGGCGGCGCAGCGGCGACCGCTTCACCCACCAGTGGGAAGACCGCTTCACCACGCAATACGGCTTTCTCGACCCCAGCGCCGCTGCCGCCGCCAAGCTGCCCAAGACGGCGGACGGCGCGCACCGTGTCTGGGCCACCAGCGCCCCCAACAAGCGCGCTTCAGGCAGTCTCACCAAAGCAATCGGCGTGGCCCCCGCCGCCATGGTGCCCGGCCTGTTCGACACGGTCGGCTATTGCGGCACGGCGCAGGCCCCGCTCCTGCTGGCCGCCGCGCTCGACACGGCGGAAACGGGGCAGGAACTGGCTCTGCTCGCCCATGGCGATGGGGCGGAAGCGCTGCTTTACACCGTGATCGCACCCCGCCCCGGCCATGCAGTGGCCGATGCCGTGGCGCAGCGTATCCCGGTCCCTTCGCTCCAGGCCTATCGCCGCGCGCGCGCGCTCGACACGGCCGAATATCCGCCGGTCGACGATCAGGGCATTTCCGCCACGATCCATTTCCGCGAACGGGCGGAGGATTTGCGCCTGCACGGCCAACGGTGCGCCTGCGGCGAACCGCAATTCCCCAAACAGCGCGTCTGCATCCGTTGCGGGGCGAAGGACCGGTTCACGCCGGAAGATTTCGCGGAACGGGGCGGAACGCTCGTCACTTATACGCTCGATTCCTTCTTCCCTTCCCCCACTCCGCCCACGGCGGTAGGCGTGGTACAGGTGGCGGATGGCCCGCGTATCTACATGCAGGTGGCGGGGCTGCCCAAAGAAGGCCCCACGCTGGGCATGCCGCTGCGCTTCGCCTTCCGCCGCATTCACGATGCAGGCCAGCGCCCGAACTATTTCTGGAAAGCCCTGCCCGAAAGGACCCTGCCATGAGCCTGAGGGATAAGGCCGCGATTGTCGGCGTGGGCTGCACCCATTTCATGGAGAACTGGACCGGCAGCGCGGAGGATATGATCGTCGATGCAGTGTTCGAAGCCTATGCCGACGCCGGGATCGAAGACCCCAACCGCCAGATCGACGCGGTGTTCTGCGGTTCGCTCTATTCCGCGATGGGGCCAGTCGATGTGTCGGAAGCGCTCAAGCTCTACAAGCCGCTGACTTCGGTCTACAACTACTGCGCCACTGGCACCGAAGTGGTCCGCGCCGCCGTGATGGCGATTGCCGCCGGGGCATACGACACGGTGCTGGCCGTGGGTTATGACAAGCCCAAGGATCGCGGCGTCTCCGGCCCGCCGGTTGCGTTCCGCGGTGTGCGCGATCTGCCCGCCACGCCCGCCGGATGGTTCGCACTGGCCGCCGCCCCCTATTTCGCCAAGTTCGGCGCCGGGCGGGAAGAATTGGCACAAATTGCGGTGAAAAATCACCATAATGGCACCCTCGCCCCCAAATCCTTCCTCAAGAAGGAAATCACGGTGGACGATGTGCTGACTGCGCGGATGATTTCCTGGCCTTTCGGGCTTTACGATTGCGCCGCGCAGACCGATGGCGCGGCGGCGGTGATCGTCACCCGCGCCGATCTGGCGCGCAACCATCCCAAGCAGCCGGTGCTGGTGAAAGCGATCACCTCGCACTGTTCCCCCCACCCGCACACCGACCCGGATCACGATTTCCTGCGCTGGAAAGCCACCGAAAGCGCCGCGAGGGATGCCTATCGCATGGCCGGGATCGACGATCCCTTCCGCCAGATCGATGTGGCGCAATTGCACGACTGCTTCACGCTGACGGAACTGCTCTCCTACGAAGACCTCGGCTTTATTCCCAAAGGCGCGGCGAAGGAGCACATCGCCAGCGGCACATTCACGCTGGCGGGCGAACTGCCAGTCAACACCGACGGAGGCTTGAAAAGCTTCGGCCATCCCACCGGGGCCAGCGGCGCGCGCATGATCGTGGAGAACACGTTGCAACTGCGCGGCGAAGCCGGTGCGCGGCAAGTGCAAGGGGCGAAACTGGCGCTGAGCCACAACATCGGCGGCTATCCCACGGGCTGCGCCGTCAGCATTCTGGGGGTGGAATGAGCGGGCCATACGAAACGCTGGATATCCGCATTGCCGATCATATCGCGGTGCTGACCCTGTCGCGCGAGGCCCGCCACAACGCGATTTCCAGCCGGATGAACGTGGAACTGCCGCAAGCCTGGCGGCAGCTCGAAGCCGATCCCGCCGTGCGCGTGATCGTGGTGACGGGCGCGGGCGGCAAGGCCTTCTGTACCGGGGCCGATCTCGCCGATCTGCCGAGGACGGAAGACCCCGCATTCGCGCAACAGCTTTCCTCCATCGGCTGGACCGGGCGGCAGAACGGCGTGACCAAGCCGGTGATCGCCGCGATCAATGGCCTCAGCGTGGGCGCGGGCCTGCATTTCGCGGCGGATTCCGATATCGTGCTGGCCGCCGACCATGCACAGTTCGTGGACAGCCATGTGGCGGTCGGCCTGATCGCCGCGCTGGAACCCATCGGCCTTGCCCGGCGCATGCCTCTGGGCGCAGTGATGAAACTGGCGCTAACCGGGGGGGACGAACGCCTTTCCGCGCAGGAAGCATGGCGGCTGGGGATGGTGGACGAGATCATGCCGCTCGACGCGCTGATGCCGCGCGCAATGGAACTGGCCGCCAGCATCGCCCGCCATTCCCCCACCGCCGTCGCCCGCACCCGCGCCGCGATCTGGGCGTCGAAGGAATTGCCGCTGAGCGAAGCGCTGGAGGAAGGCTGGCGCCATATCCTGGCGCAGAACAATCATCCCGATCTGGCCGAAGGCGTGGCCGCGTTCGTCGAAAAACGCGCACCCCAATGGCGGGATCGCGATCCGGGGGACGCGGCGTGAGCTACGGCACGCTTGCCATCGCCCGGCACGGCGCGGTCGAAATGATCGCACTGACCAGCGCCGACGGGATGAACTGCTACACCCCGGAAATGGGCGAAGACCTTGTGGCGGCCCTGCGCGCAGCGGCGGCGGACGAAGATGTGGCCGCCATCGTCCTCACCGGCAGTGGGCGGGCGTTCTGCGCGGGCGCGCATCGCGATGTGCTGACCGGCGCGCTCGGCCCTTCCGGCCTGCGCATCGGGCAGGAGGCCTTCATCGCCAGCTTCGCATCCGAATTCGCGGCCATTCCCAAGCTGACCATCGCCGCATTCAACGGTTCCGCCGCCGGGATCGGCGTGACCATGAGCCTGCTCTGCGATCTGCGGCTGGCCGTGCCGGGCGCACGGTTGCGGCTCAATTTCGCGGAACTCGGGATCATGCCGGGGCTCGGTTCGACCTGCACGCTCGCCCGCCTCGTCGGCCCGGCACAGGCCAAGAAGCTGCTGCTGTGCAGTGAGACGCTGACCGGCGAGGAAGCCATGGCACTTGGCCTGGTCGACGAAGTGGTTCCGGCCGACGCGCTGCGGGATCGCGCGCTGGCACTGGGGGAAGCAGCGGCGAAATCCAGCCGCGCGTTGGCCGCTGAAATCAAGGCGGCAATCGATGCCTGCGGCGAAAGCGATCTTGCCGCTGCCCTGCGCCGCGAAGCCGACGCCGCGAAACGGCTGCGAGGGGCGTGATGGCGCGGCAGGCAATCCGCTTCGACGATTACCACGGCTTCGCCCGGATCGAGGCCCGGGGCTTCACCGCCTGGGGGCCGGACGTGCCGCTGGAGCGGGAAACGGTCGCCGCTTTCCTTGCCGTGACCGGCGCACCCGGCGATGGCGCGCAGATCCCCGGCGTCATGTTGCAGGCCATGCTGCCCCGGCTCGTGCCCGGGCACGATTGGGAGGTGACGGGGCATAGCGGGGCGATCAATCTCGGCAGCCCGACGATCCGCTTCCCTGTGCCCGCACAGGCCGGGGCACGGCTCTGCGGGCGCAGCCGCCTGTCCGCCGCCACGCACCATGCCAGGGGCACCGTCGTTGCCATGGAATTCGAAGTGATCGAACATGGGGCGCAGGAGCCGTGCCTGCGCTCGATCATCGAACTGCTCTATCTCGGGCAACCGGCATGACCATCGTCGGCAAAGTCGCCATCGCGGGCATCGGCCAGACGCCGTTCGGCCGGGGGCTGGCAGCGCCGGAGCGCGAACTCGCTTGCATCGCCATCGACGCGGCGCTGCGGGATGCCGGGGTCGATGCAGGCGAAATCGACGCCCTGTGCAGCTACACCATGGAAGCGACGCCCGATTTCGAAATCGTGCGCAATTGCGGCCTCGGCCCGCTGCACTATTTTGCTCAAGTGCCCCATGGCGGCGGCGCTGGACCTGCGGCCATCGGCCACGCGGCCATGGCGCTCGCCACCGGGCAGGCAAAAGCCGCTGTCGTCTGGCGCGCGCGCAAACGCTCCGCCGCCGCCAGCCGGGTCTGGGCGCAATCGGCCGCCGTGCTGGAAGACCACTGGAAATGGTCACGCCCCTCGGGCCTGCTGCGCCCGGTGGATGAAGTGGCGGCGATGGCGCGCCGCTATGCCCATGAATACGGCGATATCGCCCCGGCGCTGGCCGAAATCGCCATGGCGCTGCGCGCTTATGCCTGCGCCAATCCGGCGGCGATGATGCATGGCAAGCCGATGGACGAAGCGGCCTATTACGCCTCGCGCATGGTGGCCGATCCGCTGCGCCTGTTCGACAATTGCCTCGAAACCGATGGGGCTGTGGCGCTGGTTCTTCTGCCGGTGGAACGGGCGCGCGATGCCCGGCACAAACCGGTGGTGATCGAAGCGTTCGCGCAGGGGATGATCCCCGGCCACCAGTCGATGGCCGATTTCCACCGCGCCGATGCGCTGACAAGTTGCGGCCATGTCGCGGCGGAACAGCTCTGGCGCATGACCGGTTTCGCCCCCGCCGATGTCGATGTGGCGCAGATTTACGATGCGTTTTCGCCGCTGATCCTGTTTTCGCTGGAAGCCTATGGCTTCGTGCCGAAAGGCGAAGCGGCGCGCTTCATTTGCGATGGGGGCCTGCGCCCGGATGGCGCGCTGCCGACCAACACGGCGGGCGGCGGCCTGTCGGAAGCCTATCTTCACGGGCTCAATCTCGTGACCGAGGCGGTGCGGCAAATTCGCGGCACGGCGACCACCCAGATCGCCGATGCCCGGCTCGCGCTCGTTACCGGGTGCGACGCCACGCCCAACGGCGCCCTGCTGCTGAGGAGCGACGGATGATCCCCGGCATCCCCCTCCCTTCGCGCGATGGCCCGTTCGAAGCGGGCTTCTGGGCCGCGCTCGACCGGGGCGAACTGGCGCATCAACAGTGCGAAGCCTGCTCCGCCTGGCATTTCCCGCCACGCTGGCGCTGCACCTGCGGCGGCGCGCTGACTTACCGGCCTGTTTCCGGCCGGGCACGGCTGTGGTCATGGACGGTGGTTCATCCCCCCGTCCTGCCCGCTTTCGCCCCGTTCGCCCCCTATCCGGTGGCGATTGCCGAACTGGCGGAAGCCCCCGGCCTGCGCATGGTGGGGCCACTGGTGGAACAGCCGGGCGACCCGCTCAACCATGTCGATCCGGCGCGGTTGCGCATCGGCATGCCGCTCACGGCCTGCGTGATCGCCTTGGCCGACGGCGTGCGCTGGCCCGCCTGGCAAATCTGAATTCTATCCCGGAGACAATATAGTGACAGTGGATTACGATCCCTTTTCGACCGAAGCGATGCGCGACCCGCACCCGATCTACAAGGATCTGCGTGCGGAAGGTTGCCCGCATTTCGTCGAAGCGCGGCGCGCCTGGGCTCTGACACTGTACGACGATCTCAAGAAAGCGAGCCTGCGCAACGCCTGGCTCGATTTCTCGGCCGGGCAGACCCCGGCGCAACTGATGCTGGGCGAACCGGTGCCGCACACGTTCATGACGATGAATGTGCCCTACAACCGCAAATGGCGCGGGCTGTTGGAACCGTTCTACGGCGCGGGTGCGATCCAGAAGGAAATCCCCCGTCTCAAAGCGGCCATCGCCAGAGAACTGGAGCCTTTGCGCGGGCAGGATAGCTTCGATGTCTATCACGATTTCGCCAATCAGGTGATGTGCATCAACGCCGGGTACAATCTCGGCCTGCCGCGCGAACAGGCAATCGCGGCGCGCAATCTGATCGACCGGATGATTCTCAACCGCGTGCCGGGGCAGGTCGGTTCTTCCACGCCCGACAGCCAGCAGGCGGCGGGCGAGCTGATGCACCTGCTGATGGGCCACGTCGCCCATATGCGCGCCGATCCCACGGCGGGCGGCCCGCAGGGCAAAGTGCTGCGCGATGCCGAAGTGGATGGCCAGCGCCTCTCGGATCAGGACCTGTTGTTCTATCTTTTCAGCCTGCTGGTCGTCGGATCGGAAACCACCCCGATGGCGGTGGCGGGCACGCTGTATTACCTCGCCCGCCATCCTGAGCAGAAGGCGATGGTGCTGGCCGATCATAGCCGGCTGGCCGATGCTTTTCGCGAAACGCTGCGCTACGATCAGCCGACCAACATGCTCGCCCGCCGCGCGGCGACCGATTTCGAACTGAACGGGGCGGAGATCAAGGCGGGCGACAATCTGCTGTTCATCTACGCCTCGGCCAATCGCGATGCGAACCGCTTTGCCAATCCGGACCGCTTCGACATCACCCGTACGAACGAGGGCGATCTCAGCTTCGGCATGGGCGCGCATTTCTGCCTTGGGGCGGCGCTGGCCGTTGTCGCGGGCGAACTGATGCTGCGCGCGATCTTCGATCTGATCGAGGATTACGAAGTGATCGAGGAGGAATGCGAGCGCGCCTTCGGCGAGCATCTCAACGGCTTTATCCGGATGACGATCAGGCCGCGCTGGAAGTAGCGCCGCCCACTTGCTTCAGCCCCGCCACGATGATCTTGGCCATCAGGCGGAAATCGTCGATTTCGAGATTGTCCGGATCGAAGAACGAGCGCTGCACCATCGGCCCCACGATCAGTTCATGCGCGATCGTGGGCGGTGTCGCAGCAGGCAGTTCCCCCCGGTCGATCGCGCGCTGGATCATGGCGATGCCCGATGCGCGGCGGCGGTTCACCGTTTCATGCAGGCGTGCGGCCAAGGCTTCGTTGTGCATCGCTTCGCTGACGAGCGCGGGCAGCACGCTGGGGAGCGAGGTCGTGCGCAGAAATTCGTAATACTGGGTGATGTAAGCGACGATCTCCCCCTCCAGATCGCCGGTTTCGTGAATTTCGATGAGCGGCAGCAGATCGAACGCCGCGATTGCCAATTCCTCCTTGGTCGCCCAGCGGCGATAGATCGTGGCCTTGCTCACTTTCGCGCGGGCGACAACCGCATCCACCGTCAATCCCGAGAAGCCGACTTCCCCCAACAGGGTGAGCGTTTCTTCCAGAATTGCCTTTTCACGGCTGGCATCGCGCGGCCTTCCGGGCGAACGGCGCGGCGCAGGTTTCTTATCTGGTGCCACGTATCGCTTTCCCCCGGTTTCCAAATCGACATTCCGTGTTTTTGCGATAGGCGGGCTATCCGGCCTGTTCAACCCTGTGAAAGCAAGCATTTGCAGGGATTGTCCGCTCTCGTTTCACTGGGGGGACCGGGGATAAGTTCAGGCATGCGCCCGATGCGGCAAACAGAACCGAAACCGCCAATAAGCGCTCCACCACCACTGCGAGCAGTTGCATATTGCGCTGCGATGCGGAAGCAGTGCAGGCGATAGAATGGCGGGGCATGGAAGGCAGGGCATGACAGCGAACGAATTCGATTACGTGATCGTCGGTGCGGGGGTCGCCGGATGTATCCTCGCCAACCGCCTTTCCGCCGATCCGCAAAACCGCGTCCTCCTGCTGGAAGCAGGTGGCAAGGACAACAGCCCGCTGATCGCCGCCCCCGGCGGATTGCTGCCGATCATGATGTCGGGGCGCTATGCCTGGCGCTATATGTCGGCCCCGCAGAAGCATCTGGATGACCGGGTGCTCTATCTTCCGCGCGGCAAGGTTCTGGGCGGCGGCTCGTCAATCAACGGCATGGTGTATGACCGGGGCATGCACAGCGATTACGACCGCTGGGCGCAAGCGGGCAATGCGGGCTGGTCCTTCGCCGAAGTGCTGCCCTATTTCCGCAAGCTCGAAACCTACCATCCGCATGACGATGCCTGGCACGGACAGAACGGCCCGATCCAGATCACCCGCGCGGATCAGACCCATCCCTTTACCCAGGCGTTTATCGAGGCCGGGCAACAGGCGGGGTATGCCTGCAATCCCGATCTCAACGGGGCATCGCGCGAAGGGTTCGGCGCAGTCGATCTGACGGTGGGCAACGGCAAACGGTCGAGCGCATCGGCCGCTTATCTCCGCCCGGTCATCCGCCGCCCGAACCTGACCGTGGAGACAGGCGCCCAGATGCGCAAGATCCTGTTCGAAGGCAAACGCGCCACCGGCGTCGTCTATCGCCGGGATGGGGAAAGCGAAGACCGGGTTGCCCACGCAACCCGCGAAACGATCCTTAGCGCAGGCGCCATCAATTCCCCCCATCTGCTGATGCTGTCCGGCATCGGGCCTGCCGCGCACCTTGCCGAACACGGGATTCCGCTGGTGCACGATCTGCCCGGCGTCGGCCAGAACTTGCAGGATCATCTGGCCGTCCATGTGAAATATAAGGCGACCAAGCCGCTTTCGATGCTGCGCTATCTCAACCCGGTGCGCGGGGCCTTCGCTCTTGGGCAATATCTGTTGTTCAAGCGCGGCGTGCTAACGCAAACGGGAATGTCGGCGGCCTGCTTCGTCAAATCCGATCCGGCGCTGGATGAACCCGATATCAAGATGCTGCTGGTCATGGCGCTGATGAGCCACAACGGCCAGAAAATGGTGCCGATGCATGGCTTCTACGCCCACACCAATGTCGCCCGGCCCGAAGCGCGCGGCAGCGTGACTTTGGCCAGTGCCGACCCGGACGCACCGCCGGTGATCGATCAGAACTATCTCGGCACTGAAAATGACCGGCGCGTGGCCCGTGCCGCCGTGCGCGCGGCGCGCGAAATCTTCCGCCAGCCAGCCTTCGATGCTTTTCGCGGCGAAGAGCTTGCCCCCGGCCCCCATGTGCAAAGCGACGAGGATATCGACGCCTATATCCGCGCGCAGGCGGAAGCCGACTATCACTCCACCGGCACCGCGCGCATGGGCAACGATCCGCTGGCCGTGGTCGATCCGCAATTGTGCGTCCATGGTATCGCGGGACTGCGGGTGGTGGATGCCTCCGTCATGCCGCATCTGCCCGGCGCCAACACCGGCATTCCCGTGGCGATGATCGCGGAAAAGGCGGCCGACATGATCCTCGGCAATCCGCCCCTTCCCGCGGCGGAAATTCCTGCAAGCGCCTGATCGCGGGCAATACGAAAAGCCCCGCCTCCTTGCGAAGGCGGGGCCGTTTCATCGGTCGCAGGCGGGATACTTTCCCGCCCGCTACCCTTATTCGTTGCCGCCGGTCATATCGCGCGCCGCGATATAGCCGAAGGTCATCGCCGGACCGAGCGTGCTGCCCGCGCCGGGATAGCTTTCGCCCATCACCGAGGCGGAGTTGTTGCCCACGGCATAGAGACCCTGGATCGCCTTCCCGGCATCGTCGAGCACTTGCGCCTTGGCATTGGTCAGCAGGCCGCCGTTGGTGCCGATATCGCCCGGATAGATCGGCATCGCATAGAACGGCGCTTCGGTCAGCGCGCGCAGGCACGGGTTGGGCATGTTGCGCGGATCGCCGTACATCTTGTCGTAAGCCGCCCGCCCGCGATGGAACAGCGGATCTTCGCCTTTCGCCGCATTCTCGTTGAATTCGGCAACGGTCTTGCTCAGCGCTACCGGATCGACGCCCATCTGCGTGGCCAGTTCCTCGATCGTTTTCGCTTTCTTGAGGATCTGCTTCACCGCACCGCTTTGCAACCAGTCGGGCATCAGCGGATAGACCGGCCCCATGGGGAACTGGTGGCGATAGCGATAGTCGAACACCATCCAGCTCGGGCTGGCATCGCCATGTTCAAGCTGACGCCGGGCCATCTGTTGTCCGGCAACGTGATAGGACGCCGCTTCGTTGAGATAGCGCTGCCCCTTCTGGTTGACCATGATACAGCCCGGCAGCGCGCGCTCCATCGTCGCCAGGCGTCCGCGATCTTCACCCGGAACGTAGAACACCGGCGCAGCCCAGGTGGATTGCATGTTCATCGTCGTGGCGCCGATGCCCTGCCCCGCGCGAATGGAATCGCCGGTGTTGCTGGTCACGCCGCCTGAAATCTGCGCCGTGGGATAGAGCGGCGCGTATTCCTTGCGCATTTCCTGGTTCTTGTCGAACCCGCCGGCCGCCAGAACTACACCCTTGCGCGCGCGGATTCGCATCGGCTTGCCTTTGTGCGTGATGACGGCGCCCGTCACCTGATCGCCTTCACGGACGAGTTCGGTCAACGGGCTTTCCAGCCACAGCGGGACGTTCCGCTCGTTCAAGGCCAGACGCAGACCGCCCGACAGGGCATTGCCCAGCGTGAGACGGCGATCCTTGCCCGAAGTGAAACGGAACGGAAGGTCGAGCCAGTATTTCGCCATGTTCACGGCCAGATGCGTGAACCACCCCTTCGTGCGGTACAACAGTTCCGTGGTTTCCGCGAAATTCCAGTTCAGCCAGCCGAACAGGCTGGCCGCGGGCGAAGCGAAACGCAGCGTACGCACATCGGCGCCCAACTGCTTGCCATCGAGCTGCAATGGCAGATGGGTGCGGAAGCCCGTCGGCGAACCGCCGGGGTTTTCCGCATGATAATCGGGATAAGGGACCGAGATATAGCGGACCTGGGTGTTGTCCAGCACCCAGCGCAGCATCGGCGCGGCATTGTCGACATAGGCCTGGATGTTTTCATCCGGCACGTTGTCCTTCGACAGCCCGCGAATGTAGGTAAAGGCGTCGTCGAGATTATCGTCGAACCCCGCCTCGCGGGCGAGATCGCTGCCCGGAATCCAGATGCCGCCGCCGGATGTGGCGGAAGTGCCGCCCCACAGCTTGTCCTTTTCGACGACCAACACATCGGCATTGTTCTTCGCCGCGACCAGCGCGCTGAGCATGCCGCCCGCGCCCGAGCCGACGACGAGGACATCGACTTCTTTATCCCAATTCTGGCTCATATCTTTATTCCGCGCTGAAAAATTGAGGAGCCTTGCGCTCGACGATGGCCTGATTCCGATTGGAGAATGTCGGTTCCAGCGCTTCGGGCTGCGGGAATATCCAGTATTCGCCGCGTTCCACCGCATCGAGCACCAGCGGCGCGAATTCATCGCCCGTCATGCCGTGCTGTTCGAGCATGCTCGTCATCGTGGTGTGGAAGCCTTCCGCCTGCTCGGGCGGCGCTTCACGGAAAATGCCGGACTTGACCGGCCCCGGCGCCAGCAACGAGACGCCGATCTTCGATCCCAGAATCTGCAACTCGCCCGCCAGGCTTTCGGTCAGCGCCACAGTGGCGAACTTGGTGGCCGAATAAGGGGCCATCAGCGGCGAAGGAAGGAACCCGCCGACAGACGCCGTGTTGATGATCCGCGCCGGGCGGTCGGCGGCCAGCAGCCGGGGCACGAAAGCGCGCAACCCGTTGAGGATACCTTCGATGTTGACGGCCCACGCCTGCTGCCATTTTTCGGCCGGAATTTCCCAACTGTTGCCGGTGGCCAGAACGCCCGCGTTGTTGAACAGCAGATCGACCTGCCCGTGGGCCTTGTACGCCTTTTCGGCCAGCGCTTCGCAGGCGGCCAGATCGGTCACATCGGTCTGCACCGCATAGGCGGCATTGCCGATTCCGCGCGCCACTTCCTGCAGTGCGGCCTCGTCACGGTCGGCCAGCACGACCTGCATTCCACGACGGGCGGCTTCGCGCGCCAGCCCGGCGCCAATCCCGCCGGCTGCGCCGGTAATTACGGCAACGGTCATCCAAAATCTCTCCTTCAAGGGGATGTAAACGGCAAGGATTCGCCGCCGTCAATGACGCGTGCGCGATCGTCCCCCGCAGCCTGCTGCAACACAGGCATTTTCCCACCGAATTGACGACGCAACTGTGGACACGCTTGCCAATAAGTCAACACCATGCGTAGAATGTCGGCCAATAATCTACGAATTGACACAAGGTGAGGATGCATGACCGATCTTAGCGGCAAAGTAGCACTTATCACCGGCGCGGGTCAGGGTGTGGGGCAGGGAATCGCCTTCGCGCTCGCCGATGCCGGCGCCAGCGTCGTGCTGGCTGGGCGGACACTGGAAAAGGTCCAGAAATCGGCCGATGAAATCATCAAGCGCGGCGGCAAGGCAATGGCCTTGGCCTGCAACGTAAAAGCGGCGGATGATCTTGCCCAGGCGGTCGATGCCACAGTGAAGGAATTCGGCGGGCTCGATATCCTCGTCAACAACGCGCAGGAAGTGCCGCTCGGCACGCTGGACAAGGTCACCGACGCGGCGTTCACCGCAGGCTTCGAATCGGGGCCGCTGGCCACGATGCGCCTGATGAAACTGGCCCACCCCCATATGAAGGCGCGCGGCGGCGGGACGATCTTCAATTTCGCCTCTTCCGCCGGCATCCGCTGGGATATGAGCGGCTACGGCGCGTATGGTGCGGTCAAGCAGGCGATCCGCAGCCTGACCCGCGCAGCCGCAGCCGAATGGGGACCGGACAACATCCGCGTGCTGACGATTGCCCCGCACGCGGAATCGCCAGGCCTCAAGGGCTGGTTCGAAGCCAACCCCGAAGAAGCCGCCGCGTTCTTCCGCACCATTCCGCTGGGCCGTATCGGCAGGCTCGAAGAAGATATCGGCCGTGCCCTCGTCGCCCTGTGCGGCACTGACCTCAGCTATCTCACCGGCGCCACCATTCCGCTCGACGGCGGCCAGGCAAACTTCGACTGAGGCGAAACGACATGGAAAAAGTCATTTACGCCCTTTGGAAAGCCGAAGGCGAAGATCGCGAGACCTTCAATTCCCGTCTCCTGGAACAGCTTCCCGAAGCGCTGAAGAAAACCGGCGCCACGAAAGTGCGCATCAACCTGCGCGATGCCACGGTCGATCCGGCGGCACCCCTGATCCAGCAATGGCAGCAGCCGATGCAGGATGCCGTGGTGCAATTGTGGCTGCCTTCGGCCAATGCCATATTCCGGGGCGATACCGATGCCGCCATCGCCGCCCGGTGCGGCCGTTTCGCCGCCTGGCTGGTCGCGGAATCGGCCATCATCCCCAACACCCAGCATCCGCCGGTAAAGAAGGGTGAACGGACCTGGGGCTGGTCGCAGGCGAGCTTCATTTCTTTCCGCAAGGATATGCGCTGGGAAGATTCCATCAAGCATTGGCATAGCCACCACGCGCGTGTGGCCATCGATACTCAGTCGAACTTCGAATATATCCAGAACCTGATCGTCCGTCCGCTGACGGACAATGCGCCGACTTATGGCGCATTCGTGGAAGAATGCTTCCCGCTGGAAGCCATGACGGATAGCTACGTCTTCTTCGACGCGGTGGGCGATGAGGATAAATATCAGGCCAATTTCAAGGCAATGATGGATAGCTGCGCCGGTTTCATCGATGCGAGCCAGATCGACATCGTCCCGACCAGCCAGTTCGATTTCGCAGAGTGAGGTAGGTTCCCCCTACCCGGCCCAATGTCATTCACACCCACGATACTCAACCAGCTCGAAGTCGCGTTTGGCCGGATCGAGCTGGTTGAATGGGCCTGGCCGGACATTCTCGAATTCACCCGCACCGAAGCCGATCTGATGCTGGAGATGTCGATCCCTCCGCTTTCGACGGAAGCATCGGCCTGCTTTCCGGATATTGCACCGGACAAATACTGCTTCATGGGCACGTTGTTCGTCCGCTACCCCAACATTGCGGTCAGCGGCCGTTCCGAAGGCGGGCGCATCCGCGTTCTGCGCTGCGTATTCGAAAAGACCACCGCCCGCAGAATCCTGCGCCACAAGCCCAATCCTCCGCTCGATTTCCTGCAATCCTTGCTCAACGTCCGCAACGACGCGCTGCGCACGCTGATGCGCCTCGCCCATCGCGAACTGATCAATCCGGTCGATCCGTCCCCCGCCGCCATCGAAGCGCTGATGAACGTCATCGTGGTGGAAATGGAGCGGCTGTTCGAACGGCAGCGGGACAGCCAATCCAGCGGCCGCCTGGCAGGCTGGCAATACCGGCGCATCCGCGAACGCCTGATGCAGGGCGACGGTCAACCGGCGGTGGCCGAACTGGCGCGCCTGTGCGGCATTAGCAGCCGCCATCTCCACCGGCAGTTTCTCGCCCTGACCGGAAAAACGATCTCCAAATATATCGAGAATTTCTGGGTCGAGCAGGCCAAGGAATTGTTGCTCACCCGGGGCGTTTCGATCAAGGAAATCGCCGAGCGTTGCGGCTTTTCCCACGCCAACAGTTTTTCGCGCGCTTTTCGCCGGGTCAGCGGATTATCGCCGCAGAAATTCAGGCAACGCGCCGGAGACAGTGCGAGCGAGATATGACGGGCGCACCGTGATGACATGCGGGGGTTCCTTCCCCCAACCCCTTGTTTCGATTTGAGAGGATACGATCATGACTGACAGGAAAGTGGCGCTGGTGACCGGGGCCAGCCGCGGGGCCGGGGCCGGCATCGCCCGCGGTTTCGGTGAGTTGGGCTATACCGTCTATGTCACCGGCCGCACCGTCGCGCCGGGCGATGCCAAGGGGTGGGACGGGTCCGTATTGCCCGGCACGGTGGCGGAAACCGCCGCGCAGATCACCGAACTGGGCGGTCAGGGTATTCCCGTATTGTGCGATCATGCGGACGATGCCCAGGTCGCCAGGCTGTTCGAACAGATCGAGGCGGAACAGGGCCGCCTCGATATCCTCGTCAACAACGCGACTTATATCCATCACCAGCTCATCACCAAGATGCCGTTCTGGGAAAAGGAACTGGACGCGCAGAAGATTCTCGATGTGGGCTTGCGCTCGGCCTATGTCGCCAGTTGGCACGCCGCGAAGATCATGGTGCGGCAGGGCAGCGGGTTGATCGGCATGGTCTCCTCCTTCGGCGCGACCTGCTACATGCACGGCCCCGCTTATGGCGCGCAGAAAGCCGGTCTGGACAAACTCGCGCATGACATGTGGCACGATCTGCGTGGCACCGGCGTCGCCGCCGTGTCCATCTGGCTCGGCCCGCAAATGACGGAGCGGGCGAAGATTTCGGCCGAAGTCGAACCGGAACAGTACAAGGAACTGATCGCGACGGCGGAAAATCCGGAATTCACCGCCCATATCCTCGATGCCATCGACAAGGCCCCCAATCGTGAGGACCTGTCGGGTCAGACGCTGGTCGGCGCGGAGATCGCGAAGGAACTGGGCGTGACCGACCGCGGGGTGGAACGCCCCTCTTATCGTGAAATGCTGGGCACCCCGCGCGATCGCAATTTCGCCGCGATCTATTGATCCCCTTTGCCCCGTTACCGAGGAGAGAATGATGGCTATCAAAGTGGTTTACGATATGACCGCCGCCGCCGGGAAAGGCGATGAATTTGCCGGTGCGCTTGCAGACCTTGCCGCAATCGTGCGTCCGCTCGCAGGCTGTGACGGCATCGATATCCTGCGCAAGCAGGACAATGCGGACCAGTTCCTGTTCATCGAAAGCTGGCAGTCGAACGAAGCCTATGCCGAAGCGGCCAAGCAAGTGCCGCAAACGGCCTTCGCCCCGCTAAAGCCGCTGTTGGCCGGACCGCCTGCGCGCGCCGCCTACGACGCCGGGTAAGGCCATCGGGGGGAGCGTTTCTGAACAAACGCCCCCCCTTTCCACTTCGACGATTACACGCCTCGCGCGGGGGTAAGCAGCGCTTCCAGCGCGTCCACCAGAATGCGCCCCCGTTCCAGCGGGCTGAGGCCCGGCGGTGCGGCGAACGGTGCTTCCACGGCAATACGCGCATGGGCAGGCAAGAGCGGGATCAACGTTCCCAGCCGGAATTCCCCCTGCCCCGGCGGCAAGCGGCCCTGCACGGCTTCGGTCGCAAGATCGCCCGGTGCGGCCAGCGGGCCATCACTGATCTGCACATGCACAATCCGCTCCGGCGGCAAGGCGGCGATATCCGCCCATGTTCCGCCGGTGCGCATCACATGCAACGTATCGATGGTCAGTCCGACATCGTCCCCGCTCATTTCCGCCAGAGCCAAGGCATCGGCGGGCGTGCGCACCGGGGAGAGGGAAAAGGCCTCTATCACCATGCGCGTGCCCGCCGCGCGCGCCATCTGCGCAAGGCGCCCCATGGCATCTTCGCGCCGCGAAGGATCGTTATCCATCGCCAGGGCATTGATATCCCCGCCCAGTTCCGCCGCCAGAGCGAGCGTGGCCTGCATCGCTTCCCAATCGGGTGCGTCATCGAGCAGGAACGGTTCCACCACACCGACCGAAAGCCCGTTCGCCCGCAGCGCCGCTATCACCTCCCGGCGAGCGGGTGCATCTGTCACCAGATCCCGGTAAGGGCCTATTGGCAAGGGCCGGACGAACAGGCTCACGGCAGAACATGACAATTGCCCCGCGACCTCGATCATGGCGAGCGCGGGCAAATCGTGAAGCGACAAATGGTCGAAGCAAATAGGGCTCATCGAAAGCCAGGTTCGACGGATAATTTCGCGGCGTCAATCGTTCTGCACACGATGGCGAGTCGCTGCGGCGCAGCTTTACGGATCGTCATGCCCGGCGAACCACCGCACCTCCCCCGAAACGGCCCGGTTCCTGCACAAAAGAACCGAAAAATGATCCGAACAGGCTCAAAATTCGCTACCAATCGGGTTGCGCGATTTGGCTGAATACGGAACGAGAGGTATTTTCTCCGCAACGGCATGAAGCGCAAATTTTGCGCTCTGCCCGTGTTCAATCGGGAGAGATTTGAATGAACGACATGTTGATCAGGAACGGTACTGTCGTGGACGGCACCGGCGCTCCTGCATTTAAGGCGGATGTCCGTATCCATGACGGCGTCATCGCCGAAGTGGGTGAAGGCCTGGAAGCCAACGGTGAGCGCATTTTCGACGCCGATGGCTGCTACGTCACTCCCGGCTTCATCGAAAGCCACACGCACTATGACGCCAGCATGTGGTGGCAGCCCGATCTCGATCCGCTGCCCGGCTATGGCGCCACCACGATGATCCTGGGCAACTGCGGCTTCACCATGGCCCCGCTTCACCCGGATCAGAAGGTCCGCGAAGAAGTCATGGGCATCTTCTCCTTCTTCGAAGATATCCCGCTCGAACCCTTCAAGGAACATGTGACCTGGGACTGGAACACCTGGTCGGAATATCGCAAATCCTTTGAAAAGCGGCTGCAGGTTCCGCTGAACTATGCCAGCTTCGTGGGCCACATTCCGCTGCGCCTTGCCGCGATGGGCATGGAAGCGTGGGACCGCGCCGCCACTCCCGAAGAAATCGCGAAGATGGCCGAATTGCTCGACGATGCGCTGGCCGCCGGTGCGCTCGGCCTGTCGGACAACCTGCACGATCACGATGGCAACGACCGCCCGGTTCCCACGCTGCTGGCCGACGATGCGGAATTCACCGCGCTGTTCGATGTCATGGATCGCTATCCGCACACCTGCTATCAGGTGATCGTCGACACCTTCATGCGCAAGACCGGCCCGCAAAGCCTCAACCGGCTCGAAAAGCTGCTCAAGGGCCGCAATATCCGCGTCCAGATCGCCGGCGCCGTTCCTTCGCTCGAATTCCAGAAGGACATCCTCCCCGCGATGCAGGCCAGCACGCAGTCGATGCGCGATGCCGGTATCGACGTGTGGCCCGGTTACGCCCATGTCTCGCCAACCAACGTGCTGGGGATCGTCAAGTCGCTGATCTACGCGCAGTCGAACGATTATGTCTGGCACGAGGTCGTCCTGGCCGAAGACCATGACGAGAAGCGCCGCCTGCTGGCCGATCCAGAATGGCGCGCCCGCGCCCGCGATAGCTGGGACAACCATGCCTGGCCGCACTCGCCGTTGCAGAACCCGCAAAGCCTGTACCTGATCGACAGCGAGAACGGCACCGGCCCGATCAACATCACGCTGAAGGAATATGCCGACAGCCGCGAGCTTCACCGCAGCGACGCGATGGCGGAATGGCTTCTCGCCAACGGCACCTTCTCCACCGTGCACATGGCCCCCTTCCCGAAGGACGAGCAGCTCACCATCGAACTGATGGAAGACCCGAAAACGGTGGGCAACATCTCCGACGCTGGCGCCCACTTGCAAATGCTGTGCGGCGGGGGTGAAAACGCCCTGTTGCTGACCCAGTACGTGCGGGAACAACAGGCGCTTTCGCTCGAACAGGCCATTCATGTGATGACCGGCAAACTCGCCAACCATTTCTTCCTTCAGGATCGCGGGGTCATCGCACCCGGCAAGCGCGCGGATATCTGCGTGTTCAATCTGGATGAAGTGGAACGCCGCCAGATGATCAAGGCCTGGGACATGCCGGATGGCAAGGGCGGCACGAGCTGGCGCTTCACCCGCGAAGCGATGCCGCCGCGCCTGACGCTGGTCAACGGCGTGCCCACTTTCGAAAACGGCGCATACACCGGCAACAAGCCGGGCCGTTTCCTCACCCCTGCAAATGAAAATGCCGGCATGGCAATTGCCGCGGAGTAAATGACAATGGCAACTGAAGCACAAGTTGGTGAAGGCGAACGCGCCTATTTCAACGGTCGGATTCGCAAGATCGAAACGGACAGTTCGGTTCTGATCAGTTCGTCCAAATACCTCAACAACGCTGAACTGCGGGGGTTGATCGCGCAGGAAATGCTCCGCCGCAACGGGGCCGACCTGCCGAACACCGCCTATATCCCCGAAGTGGTGCAGATCCTTCAGAATCTGGAAGACATGCCCCGCATCATGCAGCTGTTCGAGGAAGAAAAGGCCCGTCTGCCGCGCTTCCGCGAATGGCTCGAAGAGCGCAACCTCGCGAACTTCACGATCGAGCAGGTGAAGGATTGCAAGCCCGGCACGCTGGGCGCCATGCTTCACACCTTCATGGTCGAAAGCGGATACGAACTGGATATCTTCTATCGTGAGGTTCAGGTGGTGAACGATTTCACCTTCTACCTGCGGCAAACCGCGCTGACGCACGATATCGAGCACATGATTTCAGGCTTCGGCCCGAACCATGGCGGTGAAGTCGCGCTGCTCAACGCCAATCTCCACGCACGCGTGCGCTACTTCCATCCGGAACTGGCCGCGTTCTTCAATCGCGTGCAGATCTATCTCAAGGCGAAGACGATCATGAAGGACGGGCTTCACTACCCCGAAGCCATGGCGCTGAACCTCGAAGCGGAATTCCTCGGCGCGGAACAGGGCCGCAACTGGAAATACCCGCTGATGATCGTCGACTGGCGCAAGTATGCCGACTGGCAGGTCGAAGACATCCGCCGGGAACTCGGCATTACGCCCGTCCTGCCGGATGGCGTATGGGATGATACCAACCGCCTCTGCGACGAAGGCGATCCGAGCTATACCGAACAGAACCTGATGGCGGCCGAATAAACCTGCCGTCATGATCGTGAAAAGGGGTGGGCACGCATCGCCTGCCCCTTTTTCGTATCTCCTCCCCTGCTCCACCGCGGCGGACCGCAGGCTGCCGCCCGCGAACTTTTTGGGGATATTGCGCTTTTTTCGCTATTCGCGAACACAGGTGCGCCGTAGTCTGACAGCGGATAGCATGGGGCGCACAATGCCAATCGACCCCCGGGCGCGCGAAAAGGCATGACACAGACTTTCAACTTCGACACGACCGACGAAGCCATCGTGGACTTGCTGCGCCAGAACGGGCGCGCCACCAATCAGCAGATTGCCGAAACGTTGGGGCTGACGGCCACAACCGTATCTTCACGCATCAAGCGCATGGAAGATGCGAACCAGTTGCGCGTGGTCGCCGTGTCGGATTTTTCCGCCCACGGTTTCAATTTCCTGATGGAAGTCGCGGTGGAGGTGGATGGCCGCCCGGCATCCGAAGTGGGGAAGGAACTGGCCGCTTTCCCCGAAGTGTTCGCGGTGCATCTCGTCACCGGCCGTTACGATCTCGATATGCTGGTCGCGCTCCGCGATTTTGACGACCTTTCGCATCTCCTGCTCGACAAGTTTTCCAAGATTCGCGGTATCCGTTCGATGGCCCCGGCCATCGTGGTCGATATCATCAAGTACCAGTTCGATATCGCCCCGATCGAGGAATGAACCGGGCCATGAACGGATACCAGCTTGACGATCTGGACCGCCAGTTGATTACCCAGCTCAGCCGCGATGCGCGGGTTTCCAACCGCAAGATCGCGGCCGAACTGGGGGTCACCGAAGGCACCGTGCGCGGCCGGATTAAACGGCTGCAACAGGATGGGCTGATCACGTTCACCGCTGTGACCGGCCTACAGTTGGAAGCGAAATCGCGGCTGGCCTTCATCACCGTCCAGGCCAATGCCAACGATGTGCGCGGCATTGCGCGGAAGATTTCGGAAATGCCGATGATCAACGGCGTGATGATCACCATGGGCCAGTTCAATATTCTGGCCATTTGCCTGTTCGACGATCTGGACCGGCTGGTGGATATCGCTTCGGACAAGATCCTGGCGCTACCCGGCGTGCATCACGTCGAAACGTCGATTGCGGTAAAAACCTTCAAATACAACACGCGCGTCGCCCGCATTACCGAGGACAAACCCGCGCACGACCGGGCAGCCTGACCTTGCGGGGAAGGGGCGAAATCCCCCCTTCCCCCTATCAGGCATCAATAAACGGTTGTCCCGCCATCGACGACGAGCGGCTGCCCCGTTACGAAACTCGCCGCATCGGAACAGAGCCACAGCACGGCTGCCGCAATCTCTTCCGGCACGCCCATGCGGCCCATCGGCGTCATCTGTTCGATCTTTTCGCGGATGGCGGGATTGGCGGCGGCCTGCGCGGTCATCGCCGTGTCGATCACTCCAGGGCATACCGCATTGACGCGGATTCCCTGCCGCGCCCAGCGCAGCGCGCCGTGGCGGGTCAAACCGATCACGCCGTGCTTCGATGCCGTATAGGCCGGCTGCGCACCGTTGCCGACCAGCCCGTTGATCGATGCGGTGTTCACAATCGCACCGCCCCCGTGCTGCAGCATGATCTCCGCTTCTTCGCGCATGCACAGCATCACGCCGGTCAGATTGATGTCGATGGCACGCGCCCAGACGGCATCGTCATATTCGTTGGCCGCGACATTGTTGATGCCAGCGTTGTTGAATGCGTAGTCCAGCCGCCCGAAATGCTGCAGCGCCGCCGCGACCATCGCCTTGACCTGCGCCGGGTCGCTGACATCGCAATGCTGGAACACGGCCTTGCCGCCCTGCGCCGCGATCTGTGCCACGGTTTCGGCCCCGGCCTCGTCCTGCACATCGCATACGAGTACTGCGGCCCCCGAAGCGGCAAAGCCCAGCGCGGTGGCGCGGCCAATTCCGCCCCCGGCACCCGTTACCAGAGCAACCTTGCCGTCCATTCCGTAATTGATCATGCCCGCTCCTTGCATTGCGACACCAAGTTCTTAATCTGAGCCACGAACCGCGGTCAATGCCGCACAAACGCTGGGAACATGCATGCATGATCTGATTTTTACGCCAACCGAGTTTGGCGCGTTGAAACTTGCCAACCGGGTGGTCATGTCACCCATGACACGCAGCCGCGCGGGGGCAGGCGATGCCCCCACGGCGATGAATACGGAATATTACCGTCAACGCGCCTCGGCGGGCCTGATCGTCACCGAAGGCGTGTTTCCCTGCCCCGAGGGGAAAGGATACTGGCGCACACCCGGCATCCATTCGCAGCAGCAGATCGACGGGTGGGCCAAAGTGGCCGAAGCCGTTCACGCAGAGGGCGGGTTGATCTCCATGCAACTCATGCATTGCGGCCGGGCCGTGGTTTCCGCCAATCGCGGTTATCAGGCCGACGTGGTCGCCCCCAGCGCCCTGCTCTGCCCCGATCCGATCCCCGGCCCCGATGGCGTGCCCGTCCCGGCCGATATGCCCCGTGCATTGACTGCGGACGAACTGCCGCTGGTGGCGCAGCAACACGCGCAAGCCGCCCGCAACGCACGGGCAGCCGGAATCGATGCGGTGGAACTGCATTGTTCCAGCGGCTACCTGATCAACAGCTTTCTCAATCCCGCCAGCAACAGGCGGGAGGATGAATTCGGCGGCAGCCCCGAAAACCGCGCCCGTTTCCCGATCATGGTGGTGAAGGCCATGGCCGACGCCATCGGCGCGGACCGGGTGGGTGTGCGCATTTCGCCGGGCAACCCGTATAACGGGATGGACCCCTCGAGTCCTGGCCCGGTGTTTGCCGCCCTGCTCGACGGGATTGCCGATCTGGGGCTGTCCTATCTGCACGTGCTCGACACGCATATGCGCGATTTCGATACGATTGCATTCGTGCGCCAGCATTGGTCCGGGCCGGTTGCGGTCAACAACATGCTGACGCTCGACAAGGCTAGGGACCTTCTCGCAAGCGGGCAGGTCGAAGGCGTTTCCTTCGGCCGCGATTTCATTGCCAACCCCGATCTCGTCACCCGCTTCAAGGCCGGTGCGCCATTGGCCGAAGCGCAGCGAGACTACTTCTACGTCGGGGAAGAGAAAGGGTACACTGATTACCCTTTCCATGCCGCAACCTGATTCACCGGTGTAAATGAGGCGGAGCCAGCCCAGCCGCCCCGCCTCATGCCAACCGGGAGTGGCGGCGGATGACCGGGCAAGTTCGGTCATCCGCCTTCCGGCCGGATTGAAACCTATTCAAACGCGGCTCAGGCAGCCACCTTCTCGTGCACGCCGGGTGGCGATTTCATCGTGGTGTGCATCCCATCCACCCGCTTGTGGAATTCCGGCGCCCGTTCGCGCGGGTTGTAGAACTGCTTGTACCAGATGCGTTCCTTGTGGAACGGGCCGTCATCGGGGATCTGCAGGATGTTGATCGCAGGTTCCTTGTACTTCCACAGTTCGAAATCCTGCGCGAAGGCGGCCAGCCCCGCTTCGTGATAAGCGCGGGCAATCGCCGCTTCCTCACGCGTCGGCTCGTGATTTTCGGCCGTCTGCGCCATCACCGCGAACCACACGCGCACTTCGCCATCTTCCACCGGCGTGTTGCAGATCATCATCAGCGAAGGGTGTTTGCCTTCCATGCGCGACAGCAGGATGCCCGGCCCGGTGTACCAGGTGTCGGTTTCCAGCAATGCATCGCCATCCACCAGCGTGCGATGGCCCGAACCGAAGCGCTGGCGCATGATGTGCCCAGCGAATTCGTTCTCGAAATAGGCATGGCCCAGGCTGCCGTGCACGGGCGTGAAATGCGCAAAATCGGTCATGTTATCGACGATTTCCTGCGGGTGGATGGGCAGCGTTCCCAGATGATCCACCTGCCAGCGGACCCAGCCCTGTTCGGTCCGGTCGTATTCGGCGAACGCGGGCAGATCGAAATCGGGGGCGCCGCCTTCCATGTCATGCCACATCCAGATGCAGCCCGCCCGTTCGACCACCTTGTGCGATTTGACGCAGGCCGCCTTGGGAATGCCGTGGGTGGAATAAGGGATATCGTCGCACTGCCCCTCAGGCGTGAAGCGCCAGCCGTGCGCCGGGCAGCGGATCGAATCCCCTTCGATCCGCGTTCCATCCTTCACCACGTAAGAGGTGGTGTTGCGCGCGATGTTGACTTTCATGTGCGGGCAATAGGCATCGAGCAGCACCACCCGCCCGCTCTTGCCGCGATAGAGCGCCATTTCCTTGCCGAAGAAGCGCACCGGTTGCGGCTCCTGCGTCACTTCATCGGCAATCGCGATCATGAACCACCCACGGGGAAATGCCAGTTCGCCCAGGCCATATTCAGCAGTCGTCGCCATAGTACCTCTCCTTGAATGGCGGATCAGATGAAACTGTCGGTGTTGGGGCCGCCCAGCATCACACCGCCGACATTGCGGCCCACGGTGCTGGGATTGTTGGCCACATGCGTGCGCCCGGCATGGATATCGCAGAACGCCCGCGCGATCGGATTGCCGCGATAGATCGCTTCCGCGCCGCTCAGGAAGAACAGGCGGCTGATCAGCGCGCAGCAGCGGCTGGAAATCTGCGCCGACTGGAAGCGGAAGCGCAGCCGGGTTTCAAGATCGGCGGATTCGCCCGCCCGCGCATGTTCGTTCAGCACACCGAAATTGCGGAACAGGATGGTCTTCATCTCGTCAATCGCCGACTGGGTTTCAGCGATCAGCATCTGCACATCGGGATCGCCGGTGGCGCTGGCGAAGCTGTTGTTGCTCTTGCGCCGCGCACCCGTTTCCAGAAACACGTCGAGCGCCCCCTGCAACGCCCCGATGGACGAAGACGACACGGCGCGCACGAACACCTGGCCGAATGGCAGCTTGTAAAGCGGCGCGGGATTGGCCTTGGCCCCTGGGCTCGTCAGCGCGAAACCGTCCTTCGAACGGTGCGTGCGATAAGCGGGGACCAACGCATCGGACACCGTCACATCCTGGCTGCCCGTGCCGCCAAGACCGATGGTGTTCCAGATCGACAGGACCTGGAAATCCGCCCGCGGGACGAGGAAGGTCAGGAAATCGGGCTGGCCGGTTTCCGGATCGGGCACCAGCCCGCCCAGAAACGCCCATTCGCAGTGATCGACGCCGCTGGAAAAGCCCCAGCGCCCGCTGATCCGGTATCCGCCTTCGACCGGGGTCACTTCCGCGCGCGGCATGTAAGAGGAGGAGATCAGCGTCGTCGGGTCTTCGCCCCAGACATCTTCCTGCGCTTGTGGATCGAACAGCGCCAGTTGCCAGTTATGGACGGCCACCACGCCGAGCACCCATGCCGAAGACATGCAGCCTTCGGCAAGCTTCATCTGGACTTCGTAGAAAACCTCCGGGTCCATTTCGTAGCCGCCGTAACGCTTGGGCTGGAGGATTTTGAAGAAATCGGCCGCCTGGAAATCGGCGATGGTCGCATCCGGCACCTTGTTTTCCGCTTCGCACTGATCGGCGCGGGCGCGCAAGGTGGGGACCAGCGCGGCGGCGCGGGCAACCAGATCGGCCGGGCTGGGCATGTCAATCTTCGGGGCAAGGCTCATGGGCCGTCTCCTTTTCGTTCAGGCCGCGCTGGCCATGGGCTGTTGTTGTTCATCGGCGCCGAAGCCGATGCTGAAATCGTGGCCCCACAGGCTGACCGAAGTGCTTTCGAACACGGTGTGGCGATCCCAATCGACAGTCCGCCCGCCGAACCCGTATTCCAGCGCGAAACCGCCCGGCGTCGCCATGTAGAAACTGGTCATGCGGTCGTTGGTGTGCTTGCCCAGCGTCGCCATCATCCGGGTGCCGGCGGCGCGGACGCGGTCCATTGCATGGCCGACTTCGTCCATCGTCGGCACTTCGACCATCAGATGGACACATCCCGCGGGCACTTCCCCTTGGAACAGGGCAAGCGAATGGTGCCGCGCGTTGCTGCAATGCATGAATTCGATGCGCTGCTCCGGCCCTTCCACGCCTTGCGGGCGATGGATCATGAAATCGGCCATGCCGAAGCCCAGCACATCGATCATAAAGGCGCGCGTTTCTGCGAAGTTCGGCGCGGGCAGCACGACATGGCCATAGCCCATGTCCCCGGTCACGAAACGGGGCACGCCCGCAGGCGACACGAAGCGATCAAAATGCGAGGTATAGCCCAGCACCAGTTCGTGGCGGTTGCCCGAAGGATCGAGGAACCACACCATATCGACCACGTGGCGCAGGGCGCGCTCTTCAGCCGTCGCAGAGTGGCACACCACGCCTTTCCGCTTCAGTTCGGCCAGCGCGGCGGCAAATTGCGCTTCGGTCCGGATTTCCCAGCCGCTGGCGAAGTAACGGTCCTGCCCATCCTGCCGGATGAACAGCCGCCCCGCCCGCTCGTCCATGCGGAGCGAGAGACCGCCGGGCGCAGAGTGCGCGGAAAAGCCGGCCACATCCTCGCCGAAGCGTTCCCACGCGGTGGGATCGGCGGCGTTGATGACGCTGTAAGCCAGTGCCGCAATTTCCATGACGCAACCTTCCTTGCGAAACCATGGAAGGCATCATGACCTGCGAGCGGCAGCGTGAAATTGACTTATATCAAACTGCTCCGGGGATCGAGCAACGAATACGCCATATTGCATCAATAAAAATCTGGATATTGCGTATAATGTCAGCATTATTTCTACGCAAATATCCTTCCTTGGCGCTAACCAGCGCTACAAGGCGGCCGCAAATCCACGCAGGAAGATCGTAGCCGCGCGCCGTGCCGCGTCAGCCATTTCGACGGGGCCGAGCGCCCTGCCCGCCGCGATTACCCGGGTTCCCTTGAAAGCCAACACCAGCGCCTGACGCGCATACCATGGCCGGTCGTGCACTCGCACTTTGCCCGCATCCTCCAGGCTGTCGAGCCATGCCGTCAGCGGGGCGAGCCACGGATTGCGCAGGATTGCATAGACATCGCGCGCCAGTTCGGAATCGCGCCGCATTTCGGCGATGACCGTGCGATGCAACAGGATCGAATCGGCGCTGCCAAGCACCTGCAGGCTCGCCTGAAGGAATTGCGCCAGGGCTTCCTCCGCCGCGTCCCCCGTTGGCAGCGGCGGTGGCACGGCATCGGCCAACCGGTAAGCCATTGCCCGCATAGCCGCACCGAAAAGCCCCGCCTTGTTGCCGAAATGGCGATAGAGCGTGCCGCGCCCGACGGCAGCCTCCGCCCCGATCAGATCGAGACTGGCGCCCTGATAGCCGTTTTCGAGAAAATGCGTGGCCGCCACGCCGAGCAGCTTCGCGATATGCGCGGGCGGCTCGTCTCCGGCAGGCGGGGCGGCGGGCACGGGAAAACACTCCCCCCCTCTATCGTCCATGGCAAGGATGCCATGCCCAAACAGTTTCGCCACCCGCCGCGCGGCAACATCGCGCTGCGCCGGGGGCGGGCTGGGAAAGCCCATCAGCAAAGCCGGGCTTTCAGACGACAGCGATCCGAACAGAGTCGCAAAATCGAGCGGTACATGGGCGCTCTCGCCATGCGCTTCGGCGATCTTCTGCAGCAGAGCGCGGATCGGCTCCAGCCTGTCCGACTGCGCATCGTGCATGCTTTCCGCGAAATCGGGCATCAGCCGCGCGATGCTGATCGTAACCCATGCCGCACTGAGGAAACCGCCATCGACCGCCGCATCGAGAATGGCGCGGGAAAAGAACGCCAGCCCATCGTCCGCCGCGCGGGCGTCCACCGGCTGCGCATTCACCCGTGCGGTGAATTCAGTGCCCAGTTCTTCGGCAGCGGCGCGGAACAGCGCCTCCTTGTCCGGGAAATAGCGATAGATCGTTTCCTTGCTGACGCCTGATGCACGCGCAATCGCATCGATGCTCACCGCATCGAAACCGCCCGCGACAAATTCGGCCCGGGCCACGGCAAGCAAATGGCGCACGCGGGCCGATTGCTGCGGGGGCCGTGTGGCGCGGGATTCGGGATCTTCCAAAGCGATGGTCGCCTCCATCACACGGGCTATAGCAGACCCGCACCCGGTTGCGACCCGCCCGCACCGCTCCATCAACAGCCTATCCATAGCCAAGCGCGCCGCAGATGTCTTGACAAAAATCGAACGGTTTGATACCGTTCGATTGCAAGGCCGATGAAGTCAGACGGCAAATGGGCGCGATAGCCAGACCGAACCCCGATATCGCAGGTGGGAAACGGTGGCGTTATCGCATATCCTTGCCGCACGGCTGACCGCATCGTTCGACCGGCGCCCCGCGCACAGGCTTTCGGGCCAAGCCGGGCAGCGCCGCGATTGCGCAAGTTTCGGGAGAGTATTCAATGGCCGATGATATACCTTATCTGTTTCGCGGCGTGATGCCGGTGGAAACGCCCAGCAGCGTGCTGGTGTCGTCTTCCAAGTATCTCAACAATCCGCGTCTGCGCGAATGGCTGGCGATGATCCTCCTGCGCCGGAACGGGCCGGACATGCCCCCGCCCGCGGAAATGTACGAGTTCATGAGCATTCTCGACGAACTGCGCGATTATGACCGGATCGAGCAGATGATCGCGGACGAGCGCAAGGTGAACCCAGAATTCGACGCGTGGTTCGCTGAAGGATTCCATTCCACTTACGCCATCGAAGATTTCAGGCAGTACGATCCCGGCTCGCTCGGCGGTATTTTCTACACCTGGATCACCGAAGGCGATTACGAAATCCAGATCACCCCGTGGCAGGAGCCCAAGACCCAGCTTGAATTCTACAATCTGCGCGCCGGGCAAACGCACGATTTCGAGCACATCCTGACTGGCGGCGGCTTCAATTTCATGGGCGAACTGGTGCCCTACTGGTATCGTCTGACCAACATTTTCAAACACATCAAGGACCCGGAACTGGCGGCCGAACTGTGCACGATCTACATTTTCGGATCGCTGCGCTACACCGTGCGTACCATCCTCCACTACCCTCAGGTATGGATGACAGCGGTCAAATGTATCGAACAGGGGATGAAAGTGGGCCAGGCCAGCGATGCCCTGTTCATGAAGAAGCTCGAACCGGCTTTCCACCTGCCGCTGGAAGAAGCGCGGGCGGCACTCGGCGTGCGCGAAGCGGTCTTCCTCGACACGCATGACGAAGGCATGTTCTGGGCGACGGACGGTAAGCAACAACTTCTACGGGAGGCAGCCGAATAATGACACGGTGCGATATTCTGATCCGCGGCGGCACGATCGTCGATGGCAGCGGCAATGAACCCTTCGTCGGCGATCTCGCCATCACGGGCGACACCATCGCCTGGATGGGCGCCGCCTATCAGGGCGAAGCGAATGAAGTGATCGATGCCGCGGGCCTGACCGTCACCCCCGGCTTTGTCGACATCCACACCCACTACGATGGGCAGGCGGCATGGTCGGACGAATTGTCCCCCTCCTCCTCCCATGGGGTGACGACAGTCGTCACCGGCAATTGCGGTGTCGGCTTTGCCCCCTGCCGCACCGAAGACCATGACCGGCTGATCCGGGTGATGGAAGGCGTGGAAGACATTCCCGGCGTCGTCATGGCCGAAGGGCTGGACTGGGCCTGGGAAACTTTCCCCGAATACCTCGATGCCCTGGCCGCCCGCCCGCGCGATATCGATGTGGCGGCGCTGCTGCCGCACAGCCCCTTGCGCGTCTATGCCATGGGCGAACGCGGGGCCAACCGCGAACCGGCAACGCCGGACGATATGGACCGGATGTACGATCTGGCGCGTGAAGCGCTGGATGCGGGCGCTATCGGCTTCGCCACTTCGCGCCTGCTGCTTCACCGCACCAAGGCTGGGGAGAACATCCCCAGCTTCGCCGCGGACGATGCCGAACTCAAAGCCATTACGGCGGCCATGCGCGATACGGGCAAAGGCGTGCTGCAGATGGTGCTCGATTCCCCGTTCCAGAGCTGGAGCGACGAACTGGCCCACCTGATCGCGATCGCCGAAAGCTGCGGCCGCCCGGCGACATTCACGCTCGGCACCTCGAACCATGGGGAGCCGGTGTTCCGCGATGCCCTGCGCATCGTGGAAGAAGCCAACGCGCGCGGCCTGTCCATCACGCCGCAGATCCTCCCGCGCCCAGTGGGGATGATCGGCGGATTCGATCTGTCGACGCATCCGTTCTGCCTGTGCCCCAGCTACATCGCGATTGCCCGGCTGCCGCTGGACGAACAGCTTCCCCATCTGCGCGATCCGGAGTTCCGCGCCCGGTTGATTGCCGAACAACCGCAGGAAAACCATTCGCTGGCGATGATGACGCGCAACTGGGACTGGATCTTCCCGTTTGCGGGCGAGCCCAATTACGAACCCCCGGTAGAAACCAGCGTGGGCGCGCAAGCTCGCGCGCAAGGCCGGACACCGGAAGAGGTGGCCTACGATCTGCTGATGAACGGCGGCGACGGGCGCGGCATGCTCTACAACGCGCTGGGCAATTACTATCAGGGCAAGTTCGACGCGCTGTACGAACTGATGACGCATCCCGATACGGTGATGGGCCTGGGCGATGGCGGCGCGCATTATGCCGCGATCTGCGATGCCAGCTATCCCACCTTCCTGTTGACCTACTGGGTCCGAGATCGGGATGGTCCGCGCCTCACGCTGCCGCAGGCGGTCCGCGCCTTGACCGCGCGCCCGGCCGAGACAGTCGGCCTTGAAGATCGCGGGCTTCTGGCGCCCGGCTACAAGGCGGATGTCAACGTGATCGATCCGGCGGGCATGAAACTGCATCTGCCGATGATCCGCCGCGATCTGCCCACCGGTGAGCGCAGGCTCGACCAGGCAGCCACCGGCTATGTCGCCACGATCTGTTCCGGCACGGTCATTCGCCGGGGCGACCAGCCGACCGGCGCACGACCGGGCCGTGTGGTCCGTGGCAATCAGGCCGCACCGCAAGATAACACCGCACTGGAACCGGCCTGAGCCTGAAATCCCTTGCGGGGCGGTTTCGCACCGTTCCGCAAGGGTTTTCGCATGCGGCGATCAGGCCGGTTCGGGAACGCCCACCGGTACTTCACCGAACGCCACGTATTTCGGGCTGCCATCCTCGCCCACCACTTCGGTGAACATGGATGTCACATAGCTGCGCGTTGCGGCGATGTGCCAGCGGCCATCCTGCTTGCGATAGATATCCTCGTATTCCACGCCCAGCCGCGTGACCGACCGCGTGGCGAGCAGGATCGTCCGGAAATTGAGCGACCACTTGCCGGTGGCCGTATCCGGGCCGGTCAGCGCGATTTCGCCGTTGGTGGCATGGTGGATGTCATACACGCCTTCCTGGCAGGCCATCTCCTGATAGACCTTGAGAAATGCCTCGCGATCCGTGAAAACGGGGAAATTCTGATATTCGATACGGATCGGACCGGGGAGGAACGTGTCGCGCAGTTCATCCACTTGCTTGAGATCGCAGCACCGCAGATAGCGGGCCTTGAGTTGGCGGATCGCATCGATATCCTCAAGCGCGGTCAGGCGGACGGCAAGGTCTTCAAGAGTGGCGGGCATCGTCTTCTCCCATTCGCCGGAATATTCCGGAACAACTGATTTGCACATGAATATCGCGCAATCTTCTACGCATATAAAAGTTCATACTGCATGATATTTACCAAATGCGCCACAACCGGGAAACAGGAAACGCGATGAGCCAGTATAACACGATCCGCTACGAAACCGATGACGGCTTGCTGCGGCTGACACTCAACCGCCCGGACAATCTCAACGCCTTCACGGTCGAAATGGCCGACGAACTGGAAGACGCCTATCGCCGGGCCAATGGCGACGATGCCGTGCGGGCGATTGTCGTCACCGGGGAAGGCAAGGCGTTCTGCGCGGGGATGGACCTGTCCACCGGCGGCAATGTCTTCGGGCTCGACGAAAGCCAGTCCCCCACGCTGGCGGACTTGCAGGAACGGCCGGTGCGAGAGGCGATTGAACGCGGCGTGCGCGATACCGGCGGGCGCGTGGCGCTGGCGATGTACGATTGCCTCAAGCCCATCGTCGGCGCGATCAACGGCGCGGCGGTGGGCATCGGCGCCACGATGACACTGCCGATGGATTTCCGCCTTGCCTCCGACCGGGCGCGGATCGGCTTCGTCTTCGGTCGGCTGGGGATCACACCGGAAGCCTGCTCCACCTGGTTCCTGCCGCGCATCGTCGGCATGCAGCAGGCGCTCGAATGGCTGTACAAGGCCGATATCTTCGATGCTGCCGAAGCGCTGGACAAGGGGCTGGTCCGCTCCGTCCACGCGCCGGACGATCTGGTCGATGCAGCATGCGCGTTCGCCCGCTCGCTGGTGGCCGACCGCTCGCCTGTCAGCATCGGCTTGATCCGCCAGATGATGATGCACAACCCCGCCCAGCCCCACCCGCGCGCCGCGCATGACGTGGAATCGCTGGCGATGTTCTATTCCAGCATCGGCGATGGGAAGGAAGGCGTGCAGGCCTTTCTGGAAAAGCGCGCACCCGCGTTTTCCGGCAAGGCGTCCGCCATGCCGCCATTCTATCCCTGGCACGAAGACTGATACACGCTGACGGAAGGCACGACCGCAAGGCCACGCCTGTGGGCTAGGCGGGAGTCCGCTGCCGCTGCTCGGTCGCCATGCTCCAGACCGCCATGAACAGCGCGGCAATCATCGGCCCGACAATGAACCCGTTGAGGCCGAAGATGCTCAGGCCCGACAGCGTCGCGATCAGGACCACGAAATCGGGCATCCGCGTGTCCTTGCCGACGAGAATCGGGCGCAGGAGATTGTCCACCATGCCGATCACGAACAGGCCGCATACCGTCAGGATCACCCCTTCGGTAACCGAACCCGTCACCAGCAGATAGACCGCCACCGGCACCCACACGGCCCCCGTACCGACCGCCGGAACGAGCGAGAAGAAGCCCATCAGCACGCCCCACAGCAGCGCGCCCTCTATCCCCAGTGCCCAGAAGATCGTCCCGCCCAGCACGCCCTGCACGATGGCGACAACCACCGTCCCTTTCATCGTGGCGCGCACCACGACCACGAAATGATGCAGCAGGGCATCGCGTTCGGCACTGCGCAGCGGGATCGCGGGGAGAATCTTGCGCCCCAGGGTATCCCCGTCCCGCAACAGGAAGAACGTAAGGTAAAGCATGACACCCAGGGAGGCGACGAACTTGAGCGCCCCCTGCCCGATATTCAGCGCCCGCGTTGCGAGGGCCTGCACCCCGCTGGCGATACCGCCGCCAAACATATCTCTCAGCGAATCGATATCGCTGATATCAACCGCGTTGACCGCGTGCCGTGCCCAGGCGGGCAGCGAGGCAATGAAGTGCTGCGCCATCCCGGCGATATCGACCTGTCCGGCTTCGAATTTGGCGTAGATCGACAGCCCTTCCTGCACCAGCGCCGCACCGAGCAGGATGGCAGGCACGATAACGAGCGCAACGATCAATAGCAGCGTCAGCCCAGTCGCCAGATTCCTCTTGCCACCAAGCCAGCGGATCATCCGTGAATTGAGCGGATCGAACAAGATAGCGACCACGACACCCCAGAGGATGGCACCGAAATAGGGCGCGATCAGCAGGGCAAAACCGATGGTGACCAGAATGAGGACGATCAGAAAGCCCCCGTCTTCCAGCCTGAATTTGCGCGGTTCGCCTCCGTTCATATCGTGTGCTTCGCATCAATGCGGCGAAGAATCCATCGTCTATTTGAACGAAGCGAGTCCACAACAGGCCGGATATGCCCCCTAGTCAGCCCCGCCCGCGATAGTTGGCCACACCCTGACAGGCCACCCACCCCCCTCCGGGGGCGGTGCCGGATTGCCAGAACACATCGATGGGAATGCCCCCGCGCGGATACCAGTAACCGCCGATACGCAGCCAACGCGGCTGCATCTCGTCGAACAGGCGTTGCCCGATACCGACGGTCACATCTTCGTGGAATCCATTGTGATTACGAAAGCTTCCCAGAAACAGCTTGAGCGATTTCGATTCGACGATGGTTTCACCGGGCGCATAATCGATCACCAGATGGGCAAAATCGGGTTGACCTGTCACCGGGCAAAGCGAAGTGAATTCGGGCGCGGAAAAGCGGATGGTGTATAACGCGCCCACGCGGGGATTGGGCACATAGTCCAGCACGGCTTCCTCTGGCGAAGAAGGAAGGTTACTGTGCTGCCCCAAGTGGAGGGGCGCGCCATGCGGTTTGTCGTTGCTCATAATCCGCTGATGCCGCGATCGGGTGCAATGCACAAGATGGCGAATTGACGCGGTGCGTTCATCCGCTATTCAGCGCGCCCTGCGCTTGAGCGCACATAGGTGGCAAGTCATGATTCCTAAGGCGACACGGATAGCACTGGCGACAACGGCGTTGGCGGCCGCAGTGTCCGCGCACGCCCAGACCACGGGCGAAGGTCTGGAAAACTTCCGCCTGCGGCCGACCGCCCCCAACATTCAAGGGCCGACAACGCCGGACAACCCGATTATCGAGCGCCCCGCGCCGCAACCGCAGCCAAGCCAGCCCCCAAAAGCCGCCCCTCCGGTATCCAAGCCGGAAACGCCTAAGGCGGAAACCCCCAAGGCACCGCCTGCCAAGGCCGAGACGGCAAAGACTGCTGCGCCCCGCACGAACGAGGCGAAACCTGCCAATGCGTCCAGACAGGAACCTGTCCGTCCGCACACTCCGACAACCGGCCAACCCGCCCCCAAACCGGCAGCAGACGCGAACAAACCGGTGGCGGATGCGAAGTCCGGGCAAGTTCCGCCGGCCCCGGCGCCAACCGCACCGCCGGTAGCGGTAAACCCGGCACCGACACCGGCTGCCCCTCAGCCCACACCGCAAGCAGCGCCTTCGCAACCGCAAGTGGCCCCCGCTCAGCCGGCAGCAGCGGCCCTCCCGCCTTTACCCGGCGAGAGTGCCACGAACGGCAAGCCGTGGTGGCTTTATCCCGCGCTGGCGCTCCTGCTGCTTTGCATCGTCATTGGGGGCCTGTTGTTCTGGCGCAAACGCCGCGATCAGGCGCAGTTCGACACCATCATGGCAATCGAACGGCCCCGCCTGCAACCGGCGGAGGGCGGCACAACGCAAGTTCAACCGCCAATCCCCGCACCGGAACCGGAGAGCCTGCCCGAACCAGCCGCAGCCACCGTTGCGCCGGAGGTTGCAACCGCGCCCGCGGCACCTGCGGCGCAAAAGCCGCCCACGGTCAACGATCATGCATCCCCCCCGCTGGGGTGCATGCTGGAAACCACCAGCCTCAGCGTTTCGCTGGTCAACGCCACATTGGCGTATCAGGTCACGCTCGCCAACGCATCGAACGAACCGATCCGCAATCTGGCGATTTTCGGCGATCTCGTGTCCGCCCACGCCTCCGTGCCGATGGACGAGCAACTTGCCGGGCCAGGCGCGGCAAGTGCGCCGCTGCATCGGTTGCCTGAACTGCCCGCCGGACAGACCATCTCGTTCAACGGCCAGTTGCGCCTGCCGCTCAACGCCATTCGCGCCGTGCGCAGCGAGCAGGCCGTCATGTTCATCCCTCTCGCGCGGATGCGGGTCGAGGCGGAGGGACTGCCCAAAGCCGTGATCCAGACGTGCGTGATCGGGCAGAAGCCGAACGGCCCCGGCGCTGGCCTACGCCCCTTCCGGCTCGATACCGGCCCCCGTATCTATCCCGACATCGGCCAGCGCGCACTGGACGTGCCGACGCCTCAGGCGGCCTGAACCCCCTCGACCTGCGGTGCCCCCGCCGCTAGGTTTCAGCGGGTGAAGAACGACGATCCATTCGCAGACTCGGGCATCGGGACCCGTCTCACCATCGCAGGACGGCGGCCGGAATGGACCGGCACGCCCGGACACCCCGGCAGCGTAGTCAATCCGCCGGTCTGGCGGGCGAGCACGCACCTCTACTCCGACACCGCCGCCCTTAAGAAGGGCGCACAGGCCGGGGATGAAAACCGGTTCTACTATGGCCGTCGCGGCGCCCCCACCCAATGGGCGCTGGCCGAAGCTTTGACTCAACTGGAACCTGGCGCGGCGGGCACCCTGCTCTATCCCAGCGGTGTCGCCGCCATCGCCGGGGCTTTGCTGGCGCTGGTCAAGCCGGGCGACCATCTGTTGATGGCCGACAATGTCTATGAACCCAGCCGCAACATCGGGCGCGGGCTTCTTGCCGGTCTCGGTGTGGAGACAGAATTCTTCGACCCGCTCGATACCGACGGCTTCGCGCGGCTGATCCGGCCCAACACGCGCGCCGCCCTGTTCGAGGCGCCGGGCAGCCTGACGATGGAAGTGCCGGATATTCCGGCTTTCACCGCAATCGCCCGCGACAAGGGCGTCATCAGCCTGATCGACAACACCTGGGCCAGCCCGCTGGGCTTCCCCGCGTTGGAGCGCGGCTGCGATATCGCGATCATGTCGCTGACGAAACATGTCGGCGGCCATTCGGATGTGATGATGGGCAGCGTTGCGGCGGGGAAAGAGCTTTATCCCAGATTGCGCCGCACTTACCTTCAGCTTGGCCATGTCGTCTCGCCCGACGATGCCGCGCTTGCCTTGCGCGGCCTGCGCACATTGCAGGTCCGGCTGGAACGCTCTTCCGCCAGCGCGCTCATCCTTGCGAAATGGCTCTCCATCCGGCCCGAAGTCGCACAGGTGCTTTGCCCCATGCTTCCCGGCGCACCGGGGCATGAGACATGGGCCAGCACCTTCAAGGGCGGCTGCGGCCTGTTCAGTTTCCTGTTCAGGAACACCGACGAGGCTGCGCGGGCACGCTTCATCGACGCTTTGAACCTGTTCGGCATCGGCTATAGCTGGGGCGGTTTCGAAAGCCTCGTCGTGCCCGTCGACCCGGCAGGGGCTCGCAGCGCCACCCCATGGCCGCCCGCCGGCGTTCCAGCAGAAGGCCGCTTCGGCGTAAGGCTGTCCATCGGGCTGGAAGAACCCGCCGACCTGATCGCCGATCTCGAACAAGCCTTTGCCCGGATGCGCGAAGGATGAGCGGCATGTCAGGCGCGGATGGCATCAAGGAAGCCGTTTCGTCGGAAAACCTGACAATGGGCAAACTCGTCCGGGCGCTCGACAGTTATAGCATCGATATCGGCAAGACCCACGTTTCGCTGTGGGACGGGCTGGTTGTGCTGTTCGTCATCGTCGCCGTGGTCCTGCTGGCCTATTTCACCAGCAAGCTTTCGCACCATCTGCTCAAGCGCATTTCCGGGCTGGACGAGGCGCAGAAGCTGCTGATCGACAAGATCGCCAGCATCGCGGTGTGGACGCTCGCGATCTTTATCGGGATCGATTTCCTCGGGATCGACCTCACCGCTCTGGCCGTGTTTTCCGGCGCCTTCGGCCTCGCCATCGGCTTCGGCCTGCAAAAGACGCTGGGCAATCTGATTGCCGGCATCATCCTTTTGATGGACCGTTCGATCAAACCGGGCGACGTGATCGCCGTCAGCGACATGAGCGGGCGGGAAAGCTTCGGCCAGATCCGCAAGATCGGCATCCGTGCGATTTCCGTCACCACGCGGGATATGAAGGAATATCTCATTCCGAATGAGAACCTGATGGTCAATCAGGTGGAAAACTGGTCCTACAGCACGCGCAATGTGCGCATCCGGGTGCCGGTGCCAGTGGCATTCGGCACCGATCTCGACCTTGCCGAAAAGCTGATGATGCAGGCGACGAAAGAAGCCGCGCGCGTGCTTGAGCTTCCTGAACCGAAGGTCTTGCTGATGAACTTCGGCGAGAACGCGATCCAATTCGAAATCCGCTTCTGGATCGACGATCCCGAAGATGGAATCGGTGCGGTGCGTTCCGATGTGCTGAAAGGCGTGTGGCGCCTGTTCATCGAGCATGGAATCCGCGTGCCCTACCCCCAGCGCGAAGTTCACTTCAAAAATGCCCTGCAATTGGACGAAATCACGCCCGCCCCGCGCCGCCAAAACCTTGAAAAGCCGGATAATTGAGCACCGCCGGGCGTGGAGTAAAGATCAGCTAATCACCGGCAAAACCATTCTCACTGGAACAATTGCGCCGGAACGGCCATTTGGCCGTCATGACACATAGCCCTGCTATCGGAACAGTGCATCTGGTGGGCGCCGGCCCTGGCGATCCCGACCTGTTGACCCTGCGCGCCGCGCGGCTGATTATGCGCGCCAAGCTGATCGTTCACGATGGCCTCGTCGAACCGGCCGTTCTCGAACTGGCAAAGCCAGGCACGCGGATGATTTCCGTCGCCAAGCGCCGCGCGCGGCATACGATGCCACAGGAAGACATCAACGCTCTGCTGGTGCGCGAAGCGCTGGCTGGCAACGATGTCGTGCGGCTGAAAGGCGGCGATCCGTTCATTTTCGGCCGCGGCGGGGAAGAAGCCGAAGCCTGCCACGCCGCTGGCGTACCTGTCGAGATCGTCCCCGGCATCAGCGCCGCCATGGGCGCGGCGGCGGCGGCGCAAATCCCCCTGACCCATCGAGAAAACGCCAGCATCGTCAGCTTCGTTGCCGGGCAGTGCAAGAGCTTGACCGAGCAGGATTGGGTTGGCCTTGCCGGAAAGGGCCGCACGCTGGTGATCTACATGGGCGTGAAGACCGCCCCGCAGATCGCGGAAAAGCTGATAACGGACGGGCTCGCCCCCGATGTGCCGGTGGCCGTGGTTGAAAACGCCGCGCGTTCGGATATGCGCGTTCTGCGTACCGCTCTGGCGGGGCTGCCCGATCTCGTGATTCGCGCGAAGGTCAAAAGCCCGGCCCTCATTATCATCGGCGATGTGACTGCGCGCGAAAATGCCGCGCTGGCCCGCGTCGCTCTGGAGGCAATGTCATGAAGATCCTGACCGGAAACGACCTCAAGACCGGGGCCGTCACCTGGTGGACCGGCCAAGACTGGTCGCTCCATGTGGAGGATGCGGCCGATGTCGGTGTTGAAGCCGATGCCATCGCCGCCCGCGAAGAAGGCGCCCGCCGCGTCAATGCGCCTTATGCCATCGACGCCGTGCGCGAAGAAACGGGCGGCGTTCGCCCCGCCCATATCAAGGACCGCATCCGCGCGCTCGGCCCGACCGTGCGCCCCGACCTAACTCTCAAGCCGGCTGATCCCGAAGTCGGCAACTGGGTGATCTGATGTATCGTTATGACCAATACGACCAGGCAATGGTCGATACCCGCGTCGCGGAATTCCGCGACCAGACCAAGCGCCGCATCGAAGGCAGGCTGAGCGAGGACCAGTTCAAGCCGCTGCGCCTCCAGAACGGTCTCTATCTCCAGCTGCATGCCTACATGCTGCGCGTGGCCGTGCCCTATGGCACGCTCAGTTCCGCGCAGATGCATGTGCTGGCCGATATCGCGGACAAGTATGACCGCGGCTACGGCCACTTCACCACCCGCCAGAACATCCAGTACAACTGGATCAAGCTGGAAGATGCGCCCGACATCTTGGCCGATCTGGCCAAAGTCGAAATGCATGCGATCCAGACGAGCGGCAACTGCATCCGCAACATCAGTTCCGATCAGTTCGCAGGCGCCACGGCCGATGAAATCATCGATCCGCGCCCCTATGCGGAACTGCTGCGCCAGTGGTCGAGCTTCCATCCGGAATTCCTCGCTCTGCCGCGTAAGTTCAAGATCGCGGTGATCGCCAGCGATACCGACCGCGCGGCGATGAAGCTGCACGATATCGGCATTCGCCTGGTGAAGAACGATGCGGGCGAACTGGGCGCTGCATTCTATGTCGGTGGCGGCATGGGCCGTACGCCGATGGTCGCGCCGCTGATCCGCGACTTCGTGCCGCTAGACCAGCTCATCACCTATTCCGAAGCCTGCCTGCGGGTTTACAACCGCTATGGCCGCCGCGACAACAAGTACAAGGCGCGGATCAAGATCCTCGTCCATGAACTGGGCAAGGACGAATACGCCCGCCAGGTGGAGGAAGAATTCGCCCACCTGCTGACGCAGAACATCGAACCGCCGCTCGCGGAGCTGGAACGGATTGCCGCCCACTTCACCGATCCCGCATTCGAAACCGGGGTGAGCGACGATCTCGATCTTTCCGATCCCGATTTCGCCCTGTGGGTGGAGCGCAACTGCTCGGCCCATAAGCAGCCGGGTTACATCATCGCCAATATCAGCCTGAAGCCGGTCGGCGGCATTCCGGGCGATGCCTCTGCCGCGCAAATCCACCTGATGGCCGATCTCGCCAAGGCATACAGCTTCGACGAACTGCGCGTGACGCATGCGCAGAACATCGTGCTGCCCCATGTGAAGAAGGCCGATCTCTACACCCTGTGGCAGAAGCTGGAAGCGGCGGACCTCGGCACGGCGAATATCGACACCATCGAGGACATCATCGCCTGCCCCGGCCTCGATTATTGCAGCCTCGCCAACGCGCGTTCGATCCCGGTGGCGCAGAAGATCGCCACGCGCTTCGCCGAAACCGGCAAGAGCGACACGCTGGGCGAATTGAAGCTCAAGATCAGCGGCTGCATCAACGCCTGCGGGCACCACCATGCGGGCCACATCGGCATCCTCGGAGTCGATCGCAAGGGCGTGGAGAACTACCAGCTCCTGCTCGGCGGCTGCGAGGGCGACGATACTTCGCTCGGCACTATCACCGGGCCGGGCTTCGATGAAAACGGCATTGTCGGCGCCGTCGAAAAGGCGACCGACGTCTATCTCGCCAACCGGCAGGACGGGGAACGCTTCCTCGACACCTATCGCCGGATCGGCATGGCACCCTTCAAGGAGGCGCTTTATGGTTGATGTGCTGCGCTTTCGCGATGATGAGCCAGTGGGTGATCCCGCCGTCACCGTGGACGCTTTTTCCGAGCAGACCAATGCCTCGGCCGTCCGCGTCGAACCGGGCGACGATGCCCGCGATCTGCTGCCGTTCCTCGAACAGCTCCGCCTGATCGAAGTCGACTTCCCCTCTTTCATGGATGGGCGCGGCTATTCGGTGGCCCGTATCCTGCGCGAAGCAGGCTACAAGGGCGAGTTGCGCGCCGTGGGCGACGTGCTGGTCGATCAGCTTTTGCATCTGCGCCGCTGCGGCTTCGATGCCTTTGCACCGGACAAGGGGCTCGATCCGGCCGATGCCGAAGCGGCGTTCAACCGCTGGCCCGAAGTCTATCAGGCTGCGGCCGACGACCGGCAGCCGATCTGGGCCAAGCGTCACGGGATCGCCAATGGCTGAAACCGCGCGCCGCATTGACCGCATCGATACCGGGGCACGCTTCACCGCCGAAGACGCGGCTGCGCTCAACGCGCGGTTCGCGGGCGCTTCGCCGGATGACGTGCTGCGCGCGGTGCTGGTCGATGGGGTGGCGGGCCGGATCGCGCTGGTGTCCAGCTTCGGTGCGGAAAGCTCCGTGCTGCTGCACATGGCCTCGCGCATCGATCCCGCGGTGGCGGTGCTGTTCCTTGAAACCGGCAAGCATTTCGAGGAAACGCTCGCCTATCGCGACCATCTGGTGGAGCGGCTTGGGTTGACCAACCTGATCGATCTCTACCCCGATCCGGTAGCGCTCGCCAACAAGGATGAAAGCGGACTGCGCTGGTCTTACGACCCGGACGGCTGCTGCGAAATCCGCAAGGTTCAGCCATTGGCTACTGCCTTGCAGGATTTCGACGCCTCGATCACCGGGCGCAAGGCGTTTCAGTCGGTCACACGTGCCGATCTGCCGGTGTTCGAGCCGGATACCTCGGATGCGGCTGGCCGGCTCAAGGTCAACCCGTTGATCGGCATGACCAAGGACGATCTCGACGCCTATATGGTGGAGCACGATCTGCCCGCGCATCCGCTGGTCGCCCAAGGGTATCCTTCCATCGGTTGTTCCCCCTGCACCAGCAAGGTCGCACCGGGCGAAGATCCGCGTTCCGGCCGCTGGAAAGGCTGGGACAAAACCGAATGCGGCATTCATGTGCCGACAAGTTCCCCGATTCCGGGTATGGGCGACGAATTGCCTCCGGGTTACGAACCGGTCTTCTGACCTTCAGGCGTGTGGTCAGGCGCGCGTTTTACCGTTCCCGCCCGGCTGGATAGCGCACGGCGCTTTCCCCCGTTCGCAGGCGCTGCTATGATAGGCGCGCCAAAGGAGTGTTGAAATGGGTTCGATGTCGTTTACGCACTGGATCATCGTTGCGATCGTGGTGCTGATCTTGTTCGGCCGTGGCCGAATTTCCGAAACCATGGGCGAATTCGGCAAGGGCCTGCGCAGCTTCAAGGATGGCATGGCCGACAAGGACGAGGCCGATTCGGCCAGCCGCAGCACGCCGCAAATCAGCCAGTCGAATGCCGAAGCGGACAAGTCTGCCAGCAAGGACAGCACCGCGACCGGCGGCAACTGACCGGTTCATTCATATGTGCTGACAAGAAAGCGGGGCCAGTGGCCCCGCTTTTTGTTCGTTTGCCACCCAGGCAATCGGCGTCAGAGCCAGCCCTGCCGCCGATACCATTCCGCCGTGGCCTTGAGCCCTTCGGCAGTGCGCACTTTCGGCGTCCAGCGCCGGGCGGGCACGCTGCGCTGCGCGCTCACGACCCAATCAGGGTGAACCATATAGCTCACCCGGTCCGCGCTCAGCTTGACCTTGCCGGGACGAATCCAGCCTTCGATCCGCGATATCCAGTCGAGCGCGCCGCGCGACATATGCGGCACCCACGGCTTGCGCCCCACGGCATCGCCAATCGCTTCGGCCAGGTCACGGTGGCTCCAGCCGTCGGCCTGCCCATCGTCCGGTTCGAACACGCGGTGCGTCACATCTTCGCCCCCGCTCGCCAGCGCCAGCAGCAGATTGGCCAGATCGTCGACATGGATCACCGAAGCGCGCCCCGGCGGGGGCATCGGCACCACCCCCCATTTGGCGCTGCGGAACAGTTCGAACATTTCCGTATCGCGCGGCCCATAAACCGCCGGCGGACGCACAATCGTCCAGTCCAGGCCGCTGGCGGCAACGATCTTTTCCGCCCGGCGCTTGGATGCGCCATAAGCGGACAATTGCGGTTCGCGGGCCGAAAGCGAGGAAACATGCACGAAACGCGGCACCCCTGCGGCCAATGCCGCTTCGACCACGGCGAGCGTACCACCGGCGTTGCCTGCTTCGAACCCTGCCGCATCGGGCGCATTGACCACACCTGCGACATGGATCACCGCTTCCACGCTATCGGCCATGCGCATCAATGCCCGGCGGTCACCCAGATCACCGAGAATCCACTCAACCCCCTTGCGGTCGGGCTGCTGGCGGCGAGTCAGCGCATGAACCGTCACCTTCTTCGCAGCCGCAGCATCCAGCACCGCTTGGCCCACAAAACCGGTCGCACCGGTCAAAGCTATCGTCACAACAACACCAACTGATTGCGATGTACCACCGCCGAACGGGGGGCATAACCAAGAATATCCGCCTGTTCGGCCGAAGTGCGCCCCAGTATCCGCGCACATTCATCCGCATCGTATTCGACCAGGCCTTGCGCCAGAATCTTGCCCGCGCCATCGTGAATGGCAACCGGATCGCCGCGATGGAATGTGCCTTCCACCGCCACGATACCGGCGGCGAGCAGGCTCTTTCCCGCGCCCAGCGCGCTCACGGCCCCGGCATCGATGACCAGCGCCCCCTTCATCCGCAAGCGCCCCCCCAACCAGGCCTTGCGCGCCGCATCCTTGCGCCGGGGCAGAAATACCGTGCCGATCCCCTGCCCCAGAGCCCGCGCCAGCGGACGGTCGTATGTGCCGTTGAGAATGGCAAGGACGATCCCCGCGCGTTCGGCGATTTCGGCAGCGAGCAATTTCGCGGTCATTCCCCCCGAACCGAGGCCGGAGCCGGAACCGCCTGTCGCCATGGCATGGATTTCCGCAGTCACGCCGCGAACTTCGGGCAGCATCCGCGCGCCCTCCGCCTGCGGATCGCGATCATAAAGCCCATCGATATCGGACAGCAGCAGCACGGCCTGCGCCTGCGCCGCCTGCGCCACGCGCGATGCAAGCCTATCGTTGTCGCCAAAGCGGATTTCCTGCGTGGCCACGCTGTCATTCTCGTTCACCACCGGCACCGCGCCTGCCTTGATCAATCGCCCCAGAGTGGCGCTGGCGTTGAGATAGCGGCGGCGGTCTTCCAGGTCTTCCAATGTCAGCAGCAATTGCGCGGCAACGATGCCCCTGGCGCCCAGCAGTTCGCTCCACAGTTCTGCCAGCATGATCTGGCCCACGGCAGCGGCGGCCTGTGCATCGGCCAGATCGGCGCGTCCACCCTTGGGCAGGCGCAGCCTTGCCGCCCCCAATGCGATGGCGCCGGAACTGACCACGACCACCTCCTGCCCGCGCGCGCGGGCAGCGGCGATTTCATCCACCAAGCCTTCCAGCCACGCCCGGCGCGGCGCGCCTTTTTCGACGAGCAGCGCCGAACCGACCTTGATTACAAGGCGGCGGCAACGGTTGGCATCGGCGATATCCGAGAGACGCGAAATCGACATGAGGCGGGGGTTTATAAGCTAAGGTTGGGTTTGCAAAGCGGGCGAAAGGGAAGCCGTGTCATAGCGGCGACCAAGGCTGTGCCTCGTCTTCATCCTCGACTTCCCCATCGGGCCGTTCGGTAGCCGTCACTGCCGGAAGATAGGACAGGACGGCATTCAGCAATGGCTCGATCCCGGCCCCTGTCGCCCCCGAAATCGCAAACACATCGTCCGCGCCCGCTTCTTTCAGTTCTTCGGCGAAAGCGGCGGCCAGTTCGGCATCGGCAAGATCGATCTTGTTCAACACCACCAGGCGCGGTTTTTCATCGAGTTCACCGCCGTAGGCCGACAGTTCATCCTCGACGATGCGCATGGCTTCGGCCGGATCTTCCCCGGCGATGTCGATAAGGTGAATCAGCACCCGGCAACGTTCGATATGGCCGAGAAAGCGATCCCCGATCCCCGCACCGTCTGCCGCGCCTTCGATCAGGCCGGGGATGTCGGCCAGGACGAATTCGCGCCCCTTGTGCCGTACGACGCCCAATTTGGGCACCAGTGTGGTGAAGGCGTAATCGCCCACTTTGGCCTGGGCATTCGACACCTGATTGATGAAGGTCGATTTTCCGGCATTGGGCAGCCCGACCAGCCCGACATCGGCCAGCAGCTTCAGACGCAGCCACACCCACATCTCTTGCCCAGGAATACCCGGTTGATGCTGGCGCGGGGCACGGTTGGTGCTGGTCTTGTAACTGGCGTTACCGCGCCCGCCGATGCCGCCTTCCAGCAGCACGACACGCTGGCCCACTTCGACCAGATCGACCAGCACGGTTTCGCCATCCTCATCGGAAATGACCTGCGTGCCGACCGGGACCTTGATCACCAGATCAGGCGCGCTGGCGCCGGTACGGTCCTTGCCCATGCCATGGCCCCCACGCAGAGCCTTGAAATGCTGGGTATAGCGGAAATCGATCAGCGTGTTCAGCGCAGGCACCGCTTCGAACACGATATCCCCGCCCTTGCCGCCGTTTCCGCCATCGGGGCCACCATATTCGATATATTTCTCGCGCCGGAAACTGACCGCGCCCGGCCCGCCCGAACCGGAGCGAAGGTAGATTTTGGCCTGGTCGAGAAAATGCATCGGATGCCCCGGATAATCTTGGCAATGTGTCACAAGGACGAAACGGAGCGCCAACGCGGCACACCATTACCAACCGCCTGTGCGGCTGGATAACACGTCGCAAGAGGCTGGACAAAAGAAACGCCACTGGTGGAGCCGAGGGGGATCGAACCCCTGACCTCGTCATTGCGAACGACGCGCTCTCCCAGCTGAGCTACGGCCCCGTTCCAGTGAATTACGCCAAGTGGAAACCCGCGTAAGCGCGCCTCTTAGCGAAGCTGCCGCAGGGTTGGAAGGGCAAATCTTCACGTTTGAAAATTTGCCCGCCCCTTCCCTTCCTTACTGCTGCGTATGCGCCACTGGCGGCACTGCGATGGCAGGCCCATTGTATGTGGCGTTGGTGTATTGCGGCTGCGTGGCACCGTATGTCGCGCCGTACTGCGCATCCCAGGCCGCTACATCCACACGATACTGTTCGAACGCGCGGTAAAAATCGTTGAACAAGCCTTCCAGCCTGGTCATCCCGTTATTAGCGAAGAGATCCAGCGATCCAGCGGGAGTCAACGCATTCTGCTGCGAGATCTGCGACATCGCATCGCAGAACTGCGGCAGAACGGGCGGCAGCGCCCAATAGTTATAGACCTGCGTCGAATAGGTATCGCGCGCGCGGGCGTAATCCTTGCCACCGGTTTTGCGCCATTCGCTTTCCACCGTATTGTTAATCCGGGTGAGGTCGCGCTGGTAGGTGTTCAGGAAGGATTTGTAGCCTTCCAGAATATTGGCATGCTGCGACTGCAGGCAATTGAGCGCCGCCACGTTATAAGCCGACCGGAAATTCCAGATCCGCTGGGCCGAACTGACGTTGGCGTTGACCGTTTGCCGCGAGCCATCCATCCCGACCGGCGGAATGAACATGTTCGCCGCAGCACCGCCTGGCGGCATAGGACGCGAGGGGATAGGCGGCGGCGGCGGGGGCGACGGCGGCGGGGCCGGCGGTGGGGGCGCACCGCACGCAGCCAAAGCAGCCATGCCCGCCGCAACCAGAATGTTGCGAGATTTGGTAAACGAAAAACTGATCATACGGCGGGCCCCTCCATTTGCCGGCAGCGCGCATATCCTACTGCGCAATGCCTTTCGCCACGATGAAGCATGCCTAGCCGCTGGTAACCATAATGAAAATGCCCGGGATGCGAAATTCGCAACCCGGGCACGATATTCCGATTCTGGCTTGCGATCAGTCGCGCTGACCCATGAAGGAAAGCAGGAACTGGAACATGTTGATGAAGTCCAGATACAGGCTGAGCGCGCCCAAAACGATTGCCTTGCCGATGAAATCGGTGCCGGCAACCTGATGGTACATCATCTTCAGACGCTGGGTATCGTAGGCCGTAAGCCCCGCGAAGATCAGCACGCCAATCGCGCTGATGGCGAGCTGGAGCACGGTCGAGCCGACAAACATGTTAATCAGCATCGCCACCAGCAAGCCAATCACGCCCATGGTCAGGAAGGTGCCCATGGCGGACAAATCCTTCTTGGTGGTGTAGCCGACCAGGCTAAGCCCGGCGAAAGCCGCTGCCGTCGCGAAGAAAGTCATCGCGATCGACGCCTTGGTAAAGACCAGAAAGATCGTCGACAGCGAAAGCCCCATCACAGCCGCGAAGGCCCAGAACATCGCCTGGATCGTGAACGTGCTGAAGCGGTTTACGCCGAAGCTCATCGCGAAGACGAAAGCCAGCGGCGCCAGCATGATGATCCATGCCAGCGGGCTGCCGCGGGTCATCAACTGCGCGGCATAACCGGTCTGCGCAAAAAACAGCGCCACGATGCCCGACAATAGAATGCCGGAAGCCATGTAGTTGTAGATCGACAGCATATAGCGGCGCAGACCCAGATCGTAGGTCGCGCGGCCGACGGCTTCCCCATTCAGGCTCGGAGACGCGCCGAAGCCCGTCTGCCGGGGCTGGGGATCGTTCCAGTTTGCCATTGTGCCCAAAACTCCGTTGCCGGCCGCAAGGATCGGGCCGGTTTCCACGAATATCGCGATTGACCGGCCATTTTTCAAGGAAAACCGGAACGGCCGCCTGCAAGAAGGGCGGACACAAGCCATTGTAACAAATTGTGACGAAAGGGCTTAGTTCTTCCCGCTTCCCGCCGGAT
>CAYXMY010000002.1:0-42562 GCA_964466155.1 uncultured Caenibius sp.
CTGGGCGGCGTTCCGTTGGAGGCAGCCCATAACCCGGGGGCTGCCTCCTTCCCGGCTCTACACAGCGTTGGCAGGTGTTGTGCTGGATTTCCGCGCCGTCTTTGATCGTTATCGCAATGATACGGGAGTTTTGACTTGAAACCGCCCAAGGCAAATGCCGGGGTTCCCACCGAACAACATATTTTTGCCCGCCGCCTTCGAGAAGCGCGGCGTGAGGCGGGTCTTACGCAAGTGCGCCTGGCAGAACTTTCCGGTCTGGACCGAACCTACATTTCGCATTTGGAACGGGGTCTCGCCAATCCCAGCCTGCTGAAGATGTCGCAGCTGGCCCGGATCGTAGGCAAATCGGTCGCAGACCTCTTGCGAGGCTAAATCCGCCTGACTGAATATCAGGAATAGCCTGTTGCGTCAGGTGCAGGAGAAAATGCTGTGCTGGCTTGGCGTTGCTGCAGCGCTTGTTAACTTGCCGTGCCAACCGGATTGAACGCAAGGGTTGCAGATTCCATCAGCATAAAGTCAAAATTTGGTAATTTGGCCGCATGCGGAACAGAAATGTTTGGCAAATGGGAAATGTTTTCTCAGGCTTAAAATTGCCGCCATTTGCAAAATAAAACCAATTTTCGAAGGCGTTTCTGCTCTTTACGGCTCTCCACGTAACCCCGGCTGCACAAAGATTATCCGCGCAAGAGGTCTGCGACCGACTTGCCTACGATCCGGGCCAGCTGCGACATCTTCAGCAGGCTGGGATTGGCGAGACCCCGTTCCAAATGCGAAATGTAGGTTCGGTCCAGACCGGAAAGTTCTGCCAGGCGCACTTGCGTAAGACCCGCCTCACGCCGCGCTTCTCGAAGGCGGCGGGCAAAAATATGTTGTTCGGTGGGAACCCCGGCATTTGCCTTGGGCGGTTTCAAGTCAAAACTCCCGTATCATTGGGGTAACGATCAAAGACGGCGTGGTTGTACATGCTGTTGATTTTCGACCGGAAAGCCCAAAGCGTATGTGTTTTTTCGTGTATCACAGAACTCTAGGCTTTTCACTCGAAACATGCACTGCCCATAGTGGGTGGTTTACCATTTTGGGACAGAATGCCTCAGAGAATATTGTCCCCAACTTATGCGTGGCCCGTAAGTAAAAGGATACGATGCTCCGTTTTTCAACAGCGGACCCGGAATGAGATTCTCTAAGACGGCCCTGATCGCCGGGCATGTGGCCACATGGACAGGCGTTCCGTAAACGGGCCGATTTCTCCACGACCGATTTATGACAAGGTCCGGAGGAATACGGGATTATCCGCTGAAGCTGCCCCAGATTATCAACTAGTGGCTTGCCGCATCGGCATATTTTGCGTCAACCTACAGTCTTCATCTGCTGCGTTGAGCAAAGATTCATCGGTATATATCTCCATTAGCCTAAGGAATGGCACCGCCCACCGTTCATCTGGTCTGAAAGCGCTATGGCTCACTTGTCGAGCGCTAACCCGCATTCTATGCCCCATCAGAACAAAACAGGTGCTGCGAGATCATTGTCACAAGTGGCGGCGGTTCAAAATTTTTCATTGGGTATTATGTTTTAAATGCACTTCCTGGCACCGCGGAATCATATGGCGTCATTTATGAGATCTGAGAATAAATCAGATTTGTTGTCTAAGAGGTACGGAAAGCGGAACGAAAGCTTGGAAATACTTACCGATCATGATCGAATTTTCTTCAAGAAATTTGGAGAGAGGGTTCGATTTTTTCGAACCAATCAGGGAATCGCAGCCAAGGATATTTCTGCCCTGTGTGGAATCCCGGCAAGCGATATGCATTCACTTGAAAACGGCACCTACATTCCGTGCTTGCATGAATTGGCAGCAATCGCAGCGGCTTTGAAAATCTCTGCGGCTGATCTGGTGGACCTGGCGATGGAATTGCGGGTTCGGGATGAATTTTGAGCCCTGTCCCATAGGGTGGGGGAGTAGATCGCCCTATTCCGCGTGATCATAGGAATAAAAGGGCGCTGGCAGCCGGTCAGTGCGGGCACGGCGCTTATTCTTGCTGTCGAGAATATATAGGGCTTCTGCGCCCTGATGGCCCCCTGGGGCCGACCAACCTGGCATCTGCAGCTCTCCAAATTGTCATCGCAATCTCGCTCGATTCTGATGCGGCCCGCAATGGGCGAGCTTAAGCCTTTCCGTCACATAATGATGTATATATACATCATTACTCATTCCCCAAGGTTTGCCCCGGAGCGAGCCTATGGAATATTTATACATTTGAATTTAATATATTTTATAGGATATCGATAAGATGATAGCGTGAATGCGACAGGATGAGAGTCGGAGGCATTGCTATATATCCAACAATTCTCTAGGGTCGCTCCCATCACCTGTTTAAGGGAGAATTGCATGCGCTCCATTCGATTCCTCACCGCCGCTCTCGCGGTGGCGATAATTGCCCAGCCAGCGTTGGCCCATGCTCAGTCGAATTCCTCGGACTCGACGGGCGGGACCACTTATGGCGCTGCGAAAAGATCTTCCGCTAAGCCACTCCTGCTTGCACTCGGTGGCCTGGCTGCTGTCGGCGGCGTAATTGCGCTTGCCACCAGCGGCGATAACGATGACGATTTCGTGCCGGTCAGCCCCTGAGCGGTCAATAGCAGACCCTTTGGGCCGTTAAGGCCATGCGATAACCCCGCCTCCATCATCGGGGGCGGGGTTTTATTGTCTTGTTTTCGGCTCTCCTCCTTCTTGCGGCGCAGGCGGCGCCAAGGAAGCGCGCCGTTAGTTTGTCAGAGTAGGGGCGGTATTCGATATGGCCAGTTCCGCAGCTTTGACCATGACTGAAAAGCCGCCCCTCGGGGATATTCGGGCGGCAAGTTGGTTGCTCATGCTGCTCATCGCGGCAGTATTCCTTATGGGCGGCAGCGCGCGTGACGATGTCTCGTCACTGCTGATCCTTCGTCCGTTGACGGCGGTGATTTTCGCGGCGGCCTTTGTGGTTTGCTTGCCTGAAGCATGGCGGCGCGCACGCGCTCTGACCGTAATAGGCGGGTGTATCTTGCTCCTGCCCGTGATCCATCTTGTTCCCTTGCCGCCTGCGTTGTGGACGGCGCTACCCGGCCGTGCTGTCATGGTGGATATCTATCATGCGGCAGGAATACCCTTACCGTGGCACGCATTGTCGCTCACGCCGGAGCATAGCTGGAATGCGCTATTTTTCCTGCTGGCGCCGCTATCCGCATTTCTGCTTGCGATTACTCTTCCAACTACCCAGTTGCGGCAGATATTGTCTGTGGTGCTGCTTCTTTCCCTGCTGAGCGGGTTGCTGGGGTGCGCGCAGCTTATCGGTGTTTCTTTCTATCCTTATGCCATCACCAATCAGGGATCGGCGGTGGGCCTGTTCGCAAATCGCAATCATGCGGGGCTGCTGCTCGCCTGCCTTTTGCCGCTGCTGGCCCTGTATGCCCGCACAGCGAGCAGGCGCAGGAATAATCTGCAATTCATTCGCGTGATGGCTGTGGCGGTGAGCTTGTTCCTGATCCCCATGATTTTGATAACGGGATCGCGTGCCGCGCTCATCTGTGCGGCATTTGCTATTCCCATGGCCTCGTGGATTTATGGCCGCGATCCCTCCGGCGGTGCGGGGGGATTGGCAATGAAATTCCTCTCGTTGTTCGCCTTGTTGGCAGCAGCGTGTCTGGGGGCCTTGTTCTTCCTTTATTCGCGCGCGCCTGCTCTCGCTCGGCTTTACGATACGAACGCTGAGGTGGACCTGCGCTGGCGGGCCGCCCCGACTATCTGGCAGGCTGTCAGGGACTATCTTCCTTGGGGCAGCGGCCTGGGTAGCTTTGTCGAGATCTACAAACTCTATGAGCCGCGCGCATTGCTTGGTCTTAGCTATCTCAACCATGCGCACAATGACTGGTTGGAACTGTTGTTAACGGGTGGATTACCCGCAGCCTTGTTGCTGGCTGCGGCTATACTGGTCCTGCTGTATCAAACCGTGGGCGGCTTGGCATCGGAAGGAAAGGCGCAGCCGTGGGCGCGGGCGGGCTTGTCCCTCGTGATCCTGTTCGCCGTGGCCAGCCTCGTCGATTATCCGTTGCGGACGCCCGCATTGTCGGTGCTGCTGGCCCTTGCAGTCGTCTTCGCCACGCGGCGGGACTCTCCGCGGCCAGCTTCTGATCGGCCATGATGCTATGAACAACTCTCAAGACAAGATGCTGATCGGCGAATGCTGCATTGTTGCCGGCGGCCGGCAAGCCGTCTGGTACGCAATCGAACCCGGCAAGAAAGTATGGAACCTCATGTTGGAAGAGGATCCTGCGGGTTTTGTCGGTGTACCCGTGCGTATGGAGGCAAAGGTGAGCGACAGCGATTGCCTTATCCCTATTCACCTGGAAAAGCTCTGACGGCGGAAGGGGGAAATCGGTGACCCGATCCCTCACGATGCCGAGAGAAACCAGCGCTCGTTCCCTTCCAGTCCCAATGCCGTCAGCCGGCCGGATTGGAACGCGCCGGTATCGATGCCGATCCTGTAAGGAAGGTTCACGGGTTCGTCGCTGATCGTGTGGCCATGCACCACGACACGTCCATGGAAGGACGCATCGTCCACGAACTCATGCCGAATCCAGCGTAAATCGCGGGAGTTCTGGTTTTCCAGCGGGACGCCGGGCCGGATTCCCGCATGGACAAACAGATAATCGCCATGCACCACCATATCCTGTCCGGTGCCGAGGAAGTTCCGATGCGCAGGGGGCACAAGGGTGGGCAGTATTGTGGCGAGTTCTTCGAAACTGAGCCGAGCCAGCAGGTCCGCGTCCATGCCATAACTCAGGATCGTCTCGCGGCCGCCGTTCCTCAAGAACACCCGCAGCATATCGATCTTGCCGTTCAGCGCCGCCGCAAACAGTTCCTCATGGTTGCCTGTGAGCCAGGCAAAGGAATCGAACCGCTCTCTGGCCTGCATCGCCAGATCGATGACGGCGCGGGAAGCGTGGCCGCGATCGATCAAGTCCCCCAGGAGGATCAGGCGGGTGAATGCCTGGCCGCGCGATCGGTTGTCGCGGCTGATCCGGTCCAGCAACGCCTCGAACAAGTCATGGCAGCCATGAATATCCCCGATTGCATAGATGCGTTCCCCTTCCGGCACGCGGAAGGGAGCAGGGATGGTTTCGCGCCGGAAACGCAGGCGTTTCCATAAAGGCGCCTGCGGCCGGGTTGGAGAAAAGAGGGGGGCTGGTCTCGTCATGCACCTGCTTGCGCCAGCACATGTGCGATGGCACCGCAGGCCCGATCCATATCCGCATCCCGCAGAGTGGGATGCACCAGGAACATGAGGCTGGTGTCCCCTAACTCACGCGCAACAGGCAGACGCTCGGCGGGCCGATGGCCGCTCAGGACGAATGCTTTTTCCCGATAGATCTCTGAACAACTTCCCTGATAGCAGGGCACGTCCAATGTATTGATCTGTGCCACGATGCGGTCCCGGTCCCAACCGGAAGCGAGCCGTTCAGGCCGGACATAGGCATAGAATTTATAATTGGCATGGACGGAAGCTTCGCTTTTCTTCTCCCCGGCAGGAAGCATGGGGACACGTATGATGCCGTCCGGGCCTGCAAAAGCTTGCAACGCTGCGCGTAGTCGGTTCGCGTTGGCATCGCGCTGGGCGGTCCAATCCGTCATGCGGCGGAGCTGAATCCGGCCGATGGCGGCCTGCACTTCCATCATCCGCCAGTTCGTCCCGACCGTTTCGTGCAGCCAGCGGAAGCCTGGCTGATGCTCCCGCTCATAGACGGCTTCCCAACTCTTGCCATGATCCTTGAACGACCACATCCGCGACCACAGAGCGCGGTCATTGGTGGTGACCATTCCCCCTTCGCCGCCTGTCGTCATGATCTTGTCCTGGCAGAAGGACCAGGCGGCGGCATGGCCGATGGAACCGACGCTGCGCCCGCGATAGCGGGCACCGTGGGCTTGCGCGCAATCCTCGATCACTTTGAAATCATGCTTTTCGGCGAGAGCCATGATGGCATCCATATCGGCGGGCCAACCGGCCAGGTGGACGACGATGACGGCGCGGGTGCGCGGTGTGAGCACCGCGGCGATCGTCTCGGCCGAAAGATTGCCGCTGTCCTGATCCACATCCGCGAAGACCGGTGTGGCACCGGCGTTGATGACGCATGTTGCCGATGCCAGAAACGTGCGCGGTGTCACCACCACTTCGTCCCCCGGTCCAATTCCCAAGCCGTGCAAGGCGAGATCGAGCGCAACGGTGCCATTCGCCACCGCGATGGCATGGTTCGTTTCGGCCCAGGCTGCAAATTCCCGTTCGAACGTCCGGCATTCTTCGCCGGTCCAGTAATTGACGCGGCCGGACCGGAGCACGTCGGCGGCAGCGGTCACTTCCTCCTCGGTAAAGCTTGGCCAGGGGGCGAAAGCAGTATTCAGCATATCAGGATTTCCTCAAAGGCCTGGCGGGATTACCGACAACGGTGGCGCCGTCCGGCACATCACGAGTGACGACGGCGCCCATACCGACCGTGGCCCCGCGTCCGATACGTAAAGGCGCGCCTGGCCGCCCTTGCCGGATAATCGCACCCGCGCCGATATAGGCATGGTCTTCGATAAGAATGTTGCCATTGCAATGAACGCCGGGCGCGAACGTCACATAGTCGCCGATCACGCAATCGTGTTCGACATAGGAATAGAGGTTCGCATGGAAGCAGCGGCCGATCCGGATGTTCGAGGTCAGCGTGACGAACGGGGACAGCAATGCGCCGGGCGCGATCTCCACCTCATCCATGGAAACGACATTGGCCGCGCGAACACCGATGACTTCGACCCCGGCATCCCGGCAGCGCAGATCGAGCATTTCCCGGACCGTGGAGTTGGCGATGGCAAGCGCGGCATGGCGGCTGGCGGCGGGCGTTTCGCAAAAGCGATCCCATGTCCAGACAGGATGCCCGTTCATCGTCTCGGCCCTCGGCGCATCGTCGATGAACACCAGAAGCGCGTCCTTACCCGCCATTTGTTCGCGCAGCAGTGGCATGATCCCACGCCCGCATCCGCTCGCGCCATACACTCCGTAAAGGCGGATCATTTCAAGACTTCCCGGTAAAGCGCGGCATGGTTGCTTCGCCTTCAGCACTGATATCGGCGCGCCTGAGAACCTTCACTACGGTGAGTGCGATAATACGCAGATCGACCAGGAACGAGTGATGATCCACATACCAAAGGTCCAGCGCGAATTTCTCTTCCCAACTGATGCCATTGCGGCCGTTGACCTGTGCCAAACCCGTCAGGCCGGGACGCACATCGTGCCGCCGGGCTTGTTCAGGCGTATATAACGGCAAATACTCCATGAGCAGGGGGCGGGGGCCGACCAGGCTCATGTCCCCGCGCAACACATTCCACAGCCCAGGCAATTCATCGAGACTGCTGGAACGCAGGAATTGCCCAAGACGTGTCAGGCGCATTGCATCCGGCTCCGGTCCATCGCGCATCGTGCGGAACTTGAGCATGGCAAACGGATGCCCATGCAGGCCCGGACGCTGCTGCCGGAAAAGGACAGGCGAGCCCAAGGACAGGCGCACCAGCACGGTTATGAGCAGCAGAAGCGGCGAAAGAACGATCAGAGCAAGCGCGGCCATAATAACGTCCAGACAGCGTTTCATAATGCTCCATAATTCTGGCGAGGCGAGCCGCCGCTGTCAGTGGGTTATTGCGGCAATGTATGGGCGATAGGCATATAGATAAATATTGGATATATTCAACATATAGGTCAATCGACAGCGCTATCCGTTCGGCCTGCGATAACCACGATCCGGCCCACTTCTGCCCGACTGCATCAGGAAAATTGCCGGATCTTCCCGTCGGGCCAATGAAGGCCGCGTTGTGATGGCCTGGCTTTTCGCCGGTTTTTGCTTGGCCCGACTTTGCCGCTGCCCAGCGGGCGCCATAAGGCGCTGGGTCCAAGGGGGGTGGGGCGGCTCGTCCATTTTCCTTCTTGCAGTTGCCGATCGGCGTAGCGCTTTCGGAAGGGCGGGCGGGCGCTCCGTGGCGGCGCTGTTGCCAAAGTTGTGCATCGGTTCGTCGAATACAGTGCACATTTAACCCGAAATTCGCCAATTTTATGCTTATATACTTCATGAAAAATGGGGGTTTTGCGCGCCTTTTGGCAATGTGTCGATTTTATAGAACATTGATAAATATAATTTTTCATCTTTCTTGAGGCTATATTTCGGCGTTTTCTCCCATTTTTCCGTCAGCTTCCCACATTGATGAAAGCTTATTATAAGCAACATTCAAATGCGAAATTTGGGTGCGACCTTTGTGACAAATCTGAAGTCGACGATCTCTCAGCGGGCAGTTCCCTTCATGCGGTCAAGCTGTCCTTCATATGCCCAGGGGTGGGAGAATCGCACCTACAATCATCCGGTGCTGAGCCTCGATGGGCGGAAGGGTTTGCTGGATGTCCGGCTCTCTGAGGGCTTCTGCACGGTTCCCGTCGGGTGGAGCTTCAAAACCCCGGGGCGCGGTCTTTCGCTGCCTGTCTGCCTGAAGTTCTAGGGGTTGTTTGAGATTATGCGAATGGCGCTTTCTGCATGGGCGGAGCGGCAGATAGGGGCTGCCGCAGTCATGCCAAGACCGGTTCGCCGGTGGATCGCATTCGGTCTAGACAGCCTGTGCTGCGTTCTCGCCGCTTGTCTCGCATTCGCGTTGCGTCTGGATGATTGGCCGAACAGCATGAGGGGCGTGGTTGTCTTTAGTGTTGCGGCTCTCCTGTGCTGGGCGGCAATCGCCTGGGCTACCAATATATATCGCAATCTGATCCGCTATTCCGGCGCGAATGCCATAGGCGGTGTTTGCTGGGCCAGCGCATGCCTCATTGTGCCGTTGGCGCTGCTTTTTTCGTTCTGGCCGTTTCCTGGCATTCCCCGGTCGTTGTCCGTTTTGCAGCCGATCATCTTCTGCGGCCTGTTGGTGTGCGATCGCTTGCTGATCCGCATCTTTTTGATCGATCTGATGTCCCTCATGCGATCGGACAAGCCTTCGCGCCGCCGGGTGGCCATTTATGGCGCGGGGCAGGCTGGGCGGCAGCTTGCCGCCTCTCTGCGCCATGAACCTTACCTTTCCATTGTCGGCTTCCTTGACGATGACAGCCGGCTTGACGGGCAAAAGGTCGATGGTGTCGCTATCTGGCATGCGTCCCGCCTCCAGGAACTGGTTTGCAGCGCTCGTCCGAGCGAGGTGCTGCTGGCCATCCCCAGCGCTTCCCGGGCTCGCCGCCGCGAAATCGTCGATGAGCTGCAGCGATGGGAAATCGGTGTCCGCATATTGCCGGGCATCGGCCAACTCGTCGACGGTGAGGTGACGTTCAGCGACTTTCGCGAAGTGGAGGTCGAGGATTTGCTGGGCCGCGATCCGGTCGTTCCCAATGAATTGCTGATGGGCCGCGCTCTGGTCGGCAAGGTGGTTCTGGTATCCGGCGCTGGCGGATCGATTGGGAGCGAATTGTGCCGCCAGATCCTCCACGCTCGGCCATCCCGCCTCATTCTCGCGGAGCAGTCGGAGTACGCGCTTTACGCTATCGATGCAGAATTGCGTGAGCGGCTGGCGGCGGAAAAGCTGGAAATCGATATTGTTGCCGAGCTGGTGGATATTTCCGACCGTGAAACGGTGGAGCGCATGTTCCAGCGCTGGCAGCCGGACACGGTCTATCATGCCGCTGCATACAAACATGTCCCATTGGTTGAGGCGAACCCGGTCGCGGGGTTGCGCAATAACATCTTTGGAACGCTGTACAGCGCGCTTGCGGCAAAGGCCGTGGGCGTGGAGCGTTTCATTCTCGTCAGCACCGACAAGGCTGTGCGTCCGACGAATATCATGGGTGCGTCCAAGCGAATTTGCGAGCTGATCCTTCAGGCGCAGGGGCATGGTGGGACCGTCTTCACCATGGTCCGCTTCGGCAATGTCCTGGGTTCCAGCGGTTCCGTGGTGCCGCGCTTCAGGGAGCAAATCCGTGCGGGCGGACCGATCACGATCACGCACCGCGATATCACGCGCTACTTCATGACCATTCCGGAAGCGGCGCAACTCGTCATTCAGGCTGGCGGCATGGCCCGGGGCGGCGAAGTATTTGTGCTCGACATGGGGCAGCCCGTCCGGATCATCGATCTGGCCCGGACAATGGTGCGTTTGTCGGGCTTGTCCCTGCATGAACCCAATCATCCCGATGGCGACATCGAGATAGTGGAAGTGGGGCTGCGGCCCGGTGAAAAGCTCTATGAAGAACTGCTGATCGGAGACAATCCCTTGCCCACCTTGCATCCGCGTATCATGCAGGCGCAGGAGGCGATGCTTCCTTGGGGCATCCTTTCGGCGCGGCTGGATGAATTGGCCGAATTGTTGCTGGCTGGGCGTGCGGCGGATGCCATTCCTCTCGTCCGTGATCTGGTGCCCGAATACCGGCAGTCCGTCATGCAGGCGCATGGTGCCTCTTGATCCGAAACGACACTCTTCATCGGGTATTCTCATCCATGATTCATCGTCTGCTTCTTCTCTCTCCCCTCTTGCTGGTTGCCGCTTGTGCCGGTGCGCCGCCCCTTCAGTCGAATGCACATCTTGCCGTTGTTAGCGATGCCACGGAGCTACCGCCCCCCACTTCCGAAGGAGAGGGCAAGCGCGGTTATCAGATCGGTCCACTCGATAAGCTGGCGGTAGATGTCTACGGCTTCGACAATATCTCGGATCGGGAAATACAGGTCGATTCTGCCGGTCGCATATCGATTCCCATGGCGGGATCGCTCGACGTTGCCGACCTGACACCGGGGGAGGCGGAGCGGCGCATCGCCGATGCGCTGCGGCAGAACCATGTGCGCGATCCTCATGTCACGGTAAACGTGAAGGAATCGCTCAACCAGTTTGTGACAGTCGATGGCCAGGTAGGCCAGCCGGGCAATTATCCGGTGGTGAACGAGATGACGCTGATGCGGGCCATTGCTGCCGCGCGAGGGACCGGCGAATTCGCCAAGCTTGAAGATGTGGTGGTTTTCCGGACGGTCGGCAACCAACGGATGGCCGCCCTCTATAACCTCGGTGCGATCCGGCGTGGTTACTATCCGGACCCGGCAATCTATCCGAAGGATGTGGTGATCGTCGGCGATTCACCGGCCCGCCGTCTGTTCCGCGACCTTATCTCGACAGCGCCCCTGCTGACTGCACCGGTCCTCCTGCTCACCCGCTGATGATCGTGCTTCGCTCCATTTTCGTATTTGACCAGGCAGGTTCATGAAACAGATCGCTCATCTTCCGGTTGTGCCGTCCTCCGCTCCCGTTTTGTCGGAGGGGGAGAGGGGGCCGCCCATCGTCCTGCAATATTGGGAAATCGCGCGGCGATATCTGTGGCTGATCCTCTCTATAATCGGGGTAGCCTTGATTGCCGGTATCGCGATCACGCTTCTTGTGACGCCGCGCTACACGGCGACAGCGCGGATCGAGATCCAGCGCGAGCAGGCAAATGTCAGTAATGTCCAGGCGCTTCAGCCGGAACAGAATGCGCAGAATCAAGAATTCTATCAGACGCAATATTCGCTTCTGAATGCCCGGTCCCTGGCGGAGCGGGTCGCAAAAAAGCTGCAATTGGCACAGAATCAGCAGTTTCTGGAAACCCATCATCTGAAGGGAAATCTGTTCTCTTCCACGAACAAAAAGGCGCTCTCGCGCGAGGAGCTTGGCGCGCGCAAAGATCAAGTTGTCGATGCTTTGCTGCGCGATATCTCCGTCGGTCCCGTGCGCGGTTCTGCTCTGGTCGATGTTTCATATACAAGCCCTGCGCCGGCACTGGCAGCCCGGATTGCCAACACCTGGGTTGAAGAATTTGTCAGTCAGAGCATGGACCGTCGTTTTGCCTCGACTGCCGATGCGCGGCATTTCCTGGAAAGCCGCCTGCAATCCCTGCGGGAACGGCTGGAGCAATCCGAGCGCGATCTGGTAGCTTATGCCGAGCAGCGGAATATCGTCCCTCTGGCCGAAAGACGCTCGGAGGATGGGCGGACCAGTACGACGCGGACACTTCTTGGCGCCGACATCGAAGGTTTGAACGCCGAACTGGTAGATGCGACTGCGCGGCGGGTCGAAGCCGAAGGAAAGATGGATGCGGTTCGCGCTGGTGGCTCCAACAGCGACACCATTTCGAACGTAGCAATTAACACCTTGCGCGCGAACCGGGCGGAAAAAGCAGCCCAATACGCGGATCTAATGGTGCGGTTCGATCCGGAATATCCTCAGGCCAGAGCGCTGCAACAGCAGATTGCCAAGCTCGATCAGGCAATTGCGAAAGAAGAACGGCGGGTGTTGAGCGCTACCGCGACCAATTATAACGCCGCACGCGAACGCGAGGATGGTTTACGGGCTCGTCTCGATCATTTGCTCGGCAAGCTCCAGGGGCAGAATCGCGCGACGATTCAGTACAATATCTATCAACGTGAGGTGGATACCAACCGCCAACTTTATGACGGCCTGCTGCAACGCTATAAGGAAATCGGCGCGGTGGGTGTCGGGACCAACAATATCTCGATAGTAGATGATGCGATTGTTCCCAAAATCCGTTCTTCGCCGAAGTTGGCGCTCAACCTTGCCCTTGCGCTTTTAGCGGGCATTATCCTGGCGGCTGCGACGGTATTCGTCCTCGAAAATCTCGATGAGGGTTTGCGCTCGCCCCAGCAAGTATCCGAACTCTTGGGAATCCCCTTACTCGGTACGATTCCTTCTTCGCAGAAGGACGAACCCCTTGAGATGCTTGAAGATCCCAAGAGTGTTCTCAACGAAGCCTATATGACTCTCCATACCAATCTGGGGTTCGTGTCGGATCACGGTTTCCCGCGCAGTATGGCGTTCACAAGTTCGGTATCGTCGGAAGGCAAGTCCACCAGCAGCTATGCGCTGGCGCGGTTGTTGGCGCGCGCAGGCAAGACTGTCGTGTTGGTCGATGTCGACTTGAGGCGGCCGCGGCTGGCCAAGCTCCTTGAGATAAAAGCGGCCAAGGGCATAAGCAATTATCTGGCGGGTGACGACGACTGGCGGAATATGATCCAGGCTACTGGCTTGGAACGGCTCAGTCTCTTTCCGGCTGGTCCCATTCCGCCCAGCGCTCCGGAACTGCTGCATGGGCCGAGGCTGGGTAACCTGGTCCAGGAACTGCTCAAGAATTTCGATCATGTCATCTTTGACAGTCCACCGCTGTTGGGCCTTGCGGATGCCCCGCTCATTGCTGGTACGGTCGAGGGCGTTGCCCTCGTCATCGAGGCGCAACGGGTGCCGATACGGGCCATTCGAGCCTCCGTTCAACGGCTGCAATCGGTCAATGCGCGTATATTCGGCGCTGTCCTCACGCGGTACCGGGCAAGCCTGATGAGCTATGGCTATGGCTACGATTACAATAATTTTTACAGCTATGAAGCAGATCAGCGCGCGTCGGCAGCGCGATGACCCAATCTGCGCTCTTACCCTCTCTCCGGACTGATCGATGTCGCTGGGGTGTGTGGATAGGTCTCCTCTCGGCAATCGGGCTGGGTGTTTTCTCATTCGCCAATGCCGCTGCGGGTGTCGGCTGCCCCATGCGGCCCTTTGCTCCGCTGGGTCCCGCTTTTTTCGCATGGCAGCCAGATTATCGGATAGCGGAAAAGAAACTGGCGATTGATGGTGCCAATACAAGGCAACTTGCATCTCTGGTTGAAGCAGGGCGAAGCATCCTGGTCCGGGAGCCACTTTCTGTTCAGCCGTTGCACCTGGGCGCTTCGTTAGAGGCAAAGCAAGGCAATCTTGCCGTGGCCCGCCAGCAGATGAGAATGGCGGAGCGTATCACACGCCGCAACGCTGCCGTTCAATTCTGGCTGATCGACGATGCGTTGCAGGCGGGCGATATCGATGCGGCACTGCGCCGCTACGATGTGGTCTTGCGGACCATGAGACGCCTGCATGCGCCGCTATTGCAGAAGCTGGTTGCGAGCCTGGATCTGCAAGAAGCACGATCGGCATTGGTCCCTTATGCGGTAGCGGATAATCCTTGGTTTCCGGAACTTCTCTCGCTCGCCAGTGGAAGCGGCCGTGCGGTTCAGGCCGCCATGCTTTTGTCTGCGGTTCGGGCAATGCCGGATACTCCCCCTTATCGCGCGGCCTATACGGCCTTGGTACCTGCCTTGGTCAGAGAGAAGCAGTTCGATCTGTTAAGGCACTTTTATCCGCGTTTGCCGGGCACATTGGCAGGTGGGAAATATATGAGCGATCCCGCTTTGAAGGGGTCTCTCGGCACGGAGGATTATCCTCCGCTGCGCTGGGTGCTGGCGGACGATGCGGATCGTAGTGCCAGTATTGCCACCACCGGCGGCAATGGCGCTGCTCTCCATATCGAAGCCAAACCGTTCACTTACGGCGAAGCTGCGGGCCGCATCTTCTTATCGGACGAGAGCCCCAGGAGCTTTGGCTGGACAATAAACCAGCAAGGTCTGACCGATGGGGAAGCGCGCTGGGTGGTCCGCTGTCTCGATAGCAAGCTCACCGCCAACTCTTCCAATCTGCTCGAAAGTTCTCGCACAAACGGTGTTCTGATGATTCCGCAACCTTGCCGGGCGGCCCAACTCGTCCTTGTCGTCAACGGCGGGACAGGCGCTACCGGTCCTGCTTTCGATCTGACGAATTTGCGCTGGCTCGCTGCCGGTCGCGCCAGCGCTGGAGAGTGAGATGACGGCATCGATCCAGCCTGCTTTCGAAGGCCTCTCAAAACGCGATCCTGTTGGGGATCCGGCGTTCAACACGTCTGGGCAGGGCAAAGATACTTCTATCAAATATTCATCTCCCCCCGGAAAGCCGGCAATGGCTGCTGAGTTGAAAGTTCTTTCCGTTTTCGGCACGCGGCCGGAAGCAATCAAGATGGCGCCCGTTGTCCAGCGCCTTGCGAACACACCTGATATCGTTTCGCGCGTCTGCGTCACCGCACAGCATCGCGAGATGCTGGATCAGGTGCTGTCCCTGTTCGGCATCGTGCCTGACTTCGATCTCAACCTGATGAAACCGGGGCAGGACCTCACCGACATTACCGCGCATGTGCTCCATGGCTTGCGGCCGGTGCTGCGTGAATTTCGGCCCGATCTCGTCCTGGTTCACGGCGATACGACCACGACGCTGGCAGCGTCGCTTGCTGCCTATTACGAGCGTATTCCTGTTGGCCATGTCGAGGCTGGCCTGCGTACCGGCAATATCCTCTCACCTTGGCCGGAGGAGGTGAACCGTAAGGTCGCGGGCGCAATCACATCGTTGCATTTTGCGCCCACGCTCCGTTCGCAAAACAATCTGCTGCGCGAAAACGTCGCGCCCGACATCATTCATGTCACCGGGAATACGGTGATCGATGCGCTGCATCAGGTCGTCGCGCAAATTCGAGACGATCCGGCGCTGCAGGGCGATCTTGGGGGGCGCTTCCATTTAAATCCTGAGCGCCGTTTGATCCTGGTGACTGGCCATAGGCGCGAAAGCTTTGGCAGCGGGTTCGAACGGATATGCAACGCGCTCGAAAGGCTGGCGGCACGGCCGGATATCGAGATCGTCTATCCCGTGCATCTCAACCCGAATGTGAAAGGGCCGGTTGAGCGTCAGCTTGGCGGATTTGCCAACGTTCATCTCGTCGCGCCGCAGGATTATCTGCCCTTTGTCTATCTGATGGATCGCGCGGACATCATTCTGACGGACTCGGGCGGAGTGCAGGAAGAAGCCCCCTCACTCGGCAAGCCGGTGCTTGTCATGCGCGACACCACTGAACGGCCGGAGGCCGTGGAAGCGGGGACCGTGCGCCTGGTCGGCACCGATGAGACGTTGATTGTCGAAAGTGTGAACACCCTGTTGGATGATCGCGCCGCCTATGAAGCGATGAGCTTTGCGCACAACCCTTATGGCGACGGGCAGGCTGCTGGCCGGATCGCGGCCGCGATCCAGAGCTGGGCGCCCGCCCGCCACCCCTACCCCTATCCTGAGGATAAATCATGAAACGTATGTTCGGGACCATATCGGTCATCGGCCTCGGCTATATCGGCCTGCCTACGGCAGCGATGTTCGCTTCTCGCAAGATCCGCGTGATCGGTGTGGACGTCAATGCCGAAGCCGTCGCCACCATCAACCGGGGGCAGATCCATATCGTCGAGCCCGACCTCGACATTGCGGTGCAGGCAGCGGTGCAACAGGGCTATCTGCGCGCGACCACCGCAGTGGAACCGGCGGAGGCCTTCCTGATCGCCGTGCCCACGCCGTTCCTGGACGGCAGCCACGAACCCGACCTGAGCTATATCGAAGCGGCGAGCCGTGCCATCGCGCCCGTTTTGGCACCGGGCAATCTGGTGGTGCTGGAATCCACGTCTCCTGTCGGAGCGACGGAGCAGATGGCTGCCTGGTTGGCGGAAGAAAGGCCCGATCTCACTTTCCCGCAGACCCACGGCGAGCAGTCGGATGTGCGCATCGCGCACTGTCCGGAACGCGTTCTGCCCGGCAAGGTGATGCAGGAGCTGATCCATAACGATCGCGTAATCGGCGGCCTCAGCCCCCGCTGTTCGGAAATGGCGGTCTCGCTCTATCGCCAGTTCGTTCAGGGCGAGTGCTTCGTCACCCACGCGCGTACGGCGGAAATGGCGAAGCTGACAGAAAACAGCTTCCGCGATGTGAACATTGCCTTCGCGAACGAACTGTCAATGATCTGCGACGATCTCGCCATCGACGTGTGGGAGTTGATCGGGTTGGCGAACCGCCATCCGCGCGTCAACATCCTCCAACCGGGGCCGGGCGTGGGCGGGCATTGTATTGCAGTCGACCCATGGTTCATCGTCTCCCGCTCGCCGGAGAAGGCGCGATTGGTCCGCACCGCGCGCGAGGTGAACGATAGCAAGCCGGAATGGGTGCTGGAGAAAGTCCATCTCGCCGTTGCGGATCATTTGGCGGTGAATCCTGGCCGGGAGGAGGATGTGACGATCGCCTGCTATGGTCTCACGTTCAAGCCGGACATCGACGACTTGCGGGAAAGCCCGGCGCTGGGAATCGTCAGGGAACTGGCCGCAAGCCATCCGGGGCCGGTTCTAGCTGTCGATCCCAATATCGATAGCCTGCCCATCGCTCTGTCCTCTGCGCGGCTCACCAGCGAACGGGAGGCACGCGATGCGGCGCAAGTGCATGTGATGCTGGTCGATCATTGCGAGTTCCGTGAGGCGCTGGCGCCCGATGGGGCGCTGGTCGATGCACGCGGGATCTGGTCGTGACGCGATGAGTGCTGCGCTCCTCCCTTATTCTCCTTTGCCCAAGCCGGGGCAGGCTGGAGTCGAAGGGCGATCCGCCTTCGGCTTCGAACGGCTGGCGATGTTCCTGCTTCCCATCGTGGAGGCGCTATCGACCACGTTGGGTGAAGTGCCGTTATTCAACGGTCTTAAGACCGCATTGTTTGCAGGGTTGTTCGGGCTTGCCGCGCTAATGGCGCGCCCGCCACGGAGCATGCAGCGGGGAGCCCTGCGCTGGTTGCTCATCGTGTTGGGTTTTTACACCATCCTCTCACGTCTGATTTATCTGGGGGTGAGCGGTGCGGACGGGATTGCGTTCCTCGCCGTGTTGCTGGCTTTCCCAGTGCAATTGTGGCTGCTGAACGCCAGTCTTTCAGCGATTGATTTCCATTCGATCATGCGCTGGTTCGTGGTGGGGGCGACCTTGGGGGGGCTAATCTCGTCGGGTTTGGCGATCCAAGTGTTGATGGACAGCGGCGTGCGCGGTTGGGCGCTGGTGTCGATGGAGGTCAGTTCCAATCGCAATGATATCGCACCCTTTTATGTCATTGCGTTGTCGGCGATCATGTTCCTGCCTCTCGGCCTGCCGCGGAGGTGGGCGATCGTCTGTGCCGGCATCCTCGTCGTAGCCGTGCTGCTGCTGTTCAGCCGATCGGGCTATGTCGCGCTGGCTTTCCCGTTGCTGCTGGCCCTGCATGCCGGTTCGAAGGCGCGCTGGGTTGCACTGCCGTTGGTTGTTGTCGCCGGGGTTTCACTGGTTTTGCCCGGTAGTCCGATCGCGGATCGGATCAATTATACCTTCGAAGGGCATGGCGCCAATGAACTCGATGATTCAGCCGCAGGGCGAATTGAGATTTGGCGCGCTGCTATACGCGATTTTGAGAACAATCCTTTTTTAGGGAGCGGGTCGGGCAATTCTCCTTTGCCTGTCTATGATCCTCGCCACGACGAGATCCTTTACGATCATAATTATTTTCTCACCCAGCTCTCACAGCTCGGGATATTCGGGTTATTTCTGACTGTCGCCTCATTGGCTTGTTTCGTTTCCTGTGCTCGAAATCAGGACTGGAACATGAAATATTTCGCGTTGTCTGCCATATTGGCGCTTCTCGCGGTGTCGATAACCGGGGAACCGTTTTACGGCCTCGTCTCATATCTCTTTTATGTCATCGCCATACATATCGCCCGCAAGGGCGAACTGGGGGGCGGGCAATGAAAGTGCTGTTTGTCTATGGGCATGACTGGGGTGGCACTTTCGTCTTGACGCAGGCGGAAGCACTGCAACATGCGGGCGCGCAAGTCGCAATCATCTGCACTGGCGAAGGGCCTTTCGCTGCCGCTTGTCGGGAACGTGGCCTGCAGGTGCATATCAGCCCCTTCCAGGGATCGAGCATGCGCGATGTCCCTCGCATATTGCGCAGCATGGCCGATATTGTTCGCTATATCCGTGGCTTTCGGCCGGATGTGCTGCACTATCATCTGATCAAGGCAATCATTGTTGGCCGTATCTGCGGCTGGCTGACCCGTGTCCCTCTTCGCTTTTCGCAACTCGGCGGGCCGTTGACGCTGGAGGTTGCACCTTTCCGGTGGCTTGATCTTGCCACTGCGATGTTTGACACACGGATACTCTGTCCCAGCCTTGCTGTTCGACGTCTCTATCGCCGCTATCGTATCACTCGTGGTAAAGTGGCGCTGCTCTATTATGGCTTCGATCAACGTCGCTTCGTGGCGGCTGGGGCGGCGCAGGATCGGCGGAAAGGCAGACAGGCACTGGGGCTGGAAGCCGATGATCTAGTTATCAGCCTCGTCGCCTACATGTATGGCTCCGGCTTTCAACGTTTTCATGAAGTGAGCCTGAAAGGACATGAGACGCTGATTGCCAGTGCGAGCGCCATTCTCGCTAGGCATCCCCGGGCGAAATTTCTGATCGTGGGGGAAGATCCCGACGGCAGCCGCGTGAATTTCGTCCGATTGAAGGAATGCGTGGATGATCTGGGGCTGAGTGGAAGCTTCATTTTCACCGGTTATCGCAAAGACGTGCCGGAGCTGATTGCCCTGGCCGATGTCGCCGTGGTGCCGTCGTTGTCAGAAAATTGCGGCGGTGCGGTTGAGCCGTTCGCCGTCGGTATCCCCGTAGTGGCGAGCGATACAGGGGGGCTGTCCGAATTGGTGCTGCCTGGCGTTACCGGTTTCCGCTTCCGACCGGGCGATTCCGCCGACTTTACGCGCGCACTCGATGAGGCGCTCGCGGCCCCAGCGGAAGAGCGGCAGCGGCTGGGCCGGAATGGCCAGTTGCTAGTGGCGGGTCTGTTCGATCCCCAAGCGTGCTGCGAAGCGCAACTTTCGATCTATTCCGGGGGGGATGGGCAGGAGAACACCTATCATAAGCTCGTCGGGCCTTCGCCTGGGGAGCAACAGCCATGATGCGCATCGCCGTACGCCTCTTTCGGCACCGACTGGTCGCGATTATTTGTTCCCGACTGACCATGTCGGCTGCGGGAATGCTGGTAGGTATTGCACTTGCCCGCGCGCTCGGCCCCGCTGGGCTTGGGGATTACGCGCATCTTATCGCAACGGTGGCAATTGTGGGGACCTTCCTCTGCATGGGAATGGAGATACCCTATAATCTGGCTGCAACCGGCAATCCGCATGGCGGCGGTAATCTGCTTCTGCTGGTAGCAGGGCAGGCGGCTGTGACGCTGCCTGTCGCCGGACTGATTTGGCTTGTTCTCGATTGCACGGGCAATGGGCCAGGCGGTTCGCCGATGCTGTTCGCGCTGGTAGCGGCTGCGGTCGTTCTCAACCAGCTTACTCAACCGGTGATGAGCGGTCTTCAGAAGCAGGTGTGGGTGAACATCGCTATGGCCATCTTGCTCCTTATGCAGGGATTGGCGCTCATGCTTCTGTCGCGGCGTGGCATTGCCAGCATGCCGATTGCAGTCATGATCTATGTCCTGGTGCTGGGATTGCTGGGGCTGGTGGCGCTGGCATTGCATTGGCGTGGACGAGAGGTCAGTTTTGCCTATGCGCAAACGGTGCGTGACCTGTTCGCGCAAGGGCGGCACTATATTCTGGCCACGCTGGGCGGCATTCTGCGTTTGCGTATCGGTATCGTGCTTATGGGCTGGTATGTGCCCGCGCACGACATCGGCAACTATCAGATTATGCAGACACTGACGGAGGTGCTGTACCTCATCCCGGTCACGGTTTCCACATATGTCCTGTCTGCACGGATGGAAGGGGCCGCGTTAGCGCAAGAGGCGATGCGCGCTGCATTGGCGAGTTGTACGATTACGATCCTGTGTGTGTTGGGCGTGTCCATTGCGCTGCCGTTCGCGGTGCCACTTCTTTATGGGCCTGGCTTCGGTGCGGCGGTGACCTACGGACCGCTGATGCTGAGTGGGGCTGTCGCGTTTGCTGTGGCCAAGGGGATATCCAGCTGGTTCAGCCGCATGGGTCGTGCCGCGCTCGTGACAAGGGTGGAAGTCGCCACCACCGTTGTAGCACTTGCCGCTTTCGTGATGCTCGTTCCTGCCGAAGGGTTGAGAGGGGCGGTGTGGAGTTTTGTCATCGCATCTTGGTTCGGCGCTTGCGTTTATGCCGCTTTGCTGGGCGGCGGAATGCTGCGGGGTGGAGCGCGGTGTAGCAAGACATTTGGCGGGCTTGCCGGGTGGCGCGGTTGACATGATCTTTCTCGGCAATCCCGCCTCGCTCCATCTGGCAACCTGGCGCGCGCTCTACGCCTTGCGGGGGCGTGAAGTGGAAGAACTGTTCACAATCCACCCGCCCCGTGGGGGCTTTCCAGTGCAGCGGCGCATGGCGCTGGGCGGCAAAGTACTCTCCTATGTGCTGCTTGGCCTGTGGCTGCGGATATCCGGGCAAAATGATTTGGTTCATGCGCACGGTGCTTCCGGGTATGGCCTGTCAGCGCTTATCAGCGGGCGATCCTATGGCGTTACTATCTATGGGAGTGAGTTGCTGGCCAGGCATGGGCGCCTCTACAATGCGATGGTGCGCCAGGTGTTGCGCAACGCGCGCTTCGTCACTGTTACCTCGGAAGAGGCAGCACAGCGAGCGAGAGAAATCGAACCGGCGCTAGGCGATAGGTTGCTATGCTTCCACACCGGCATCGACACGGCTCGGCTAGAGAGGATTGCGGCGGAGCGTACACCGCAGCGGGTGCCTGGTCCGGTGCGGGTGATGTGCCTCCGCAATTGTGGTCCTCAATACCGGACACGTGAGATCGTGGCGGCGTTGGCGTCGATGGTGGATCGCTTGCCGCCTTTCCTGCTTACCGTCCCATTAGGGAATGGCGATCCCGTCTATTTTGCCCGCTTGAGAGCCGAGTTCGCAGCACCGTGGATCGACTATATCGACGAGCCATTATCACACGAAGTATTCCTGTCTCATATTCGCGATGCGGACATCTGCATCAACTTCGCCCGCTCCGACCAGACTAGCGCCACGCTGGTTGAGGCAATCTACCTCGATCGCCTCATCGTCACTGCTGACCTTGATGCCTATGCGACGCTTTTCGCGCAGACGGCGGACTATGGCGGCTGGCGTGTGGCGCGTGATGAGGGGGAACTGGCGCATACTTTTGCCGCCGCGGTGATGGCAGTTGCGCAAGGTGTGGCGCCGCGGGCATTGGGGGGAGCGGAGCTTATCGCGGGCCATTATAGCATGGCGGCGGGGGCGGCCCACCTCGACCCCATTCTGAAACTGGCGCGATGACATACGTATATCGTGCGGTGAAGGTACAAAACCTAAGGACGCATTCATGATGCGGCTGGCTCTGGCTATTCGCCTGCGCACTTACGCAGCGCTCGGCCCTGCCAATCTTGTGCGGGTGGGCGCTTACAAGCTGGCGTTGCGCCATAAAATTCATCCCGTACAGCGTCTGCGCGAAGAGAGCTTCTTAGGTCCTTTCTTTGGCGCACGCTCATCAGCCCTGCCCAGGGCAGCCATGGCGCGGAACGGATGGCGGGAAGAAGGGGTATGGTTCGGCATCCACTGTTTCGATGCGCGCTCGGTGCCTGACTGGCACGCCAACCCTTTCACCGGATGCCGCGCGGATGCCTCGTTGCCCTGGTTCGCGATTGCGGATTTTGATCCCTGCATCGGCGATATCAAAGGCATATGGGAAGCATCGCGCTTCGATTGGCTGTTGGCCATGGCACAGCGGGCGGCGTTGGGCGATACAACGGAACTGGCGCGGTTGAACCAGTGGCTGGAACACTGGATCGGGGCCAATCCGCCTTATTGCGGTGTGAACTGGAAATGCGGGCAGGAAGCCTCCATCCGGGTCATGCATCTCGCCGCGACGGCGCTGATCCTCGGACAGGTGGAGGCACCGCTTCCGGCCCTGCGGACACTTGTGGCCGCGCATCTCGCCCGCATCGCGCCGACTATCGGCTATGCGATCGGCCAGGCGAACAATCATGGCACGTCGGAAGCGGCGGCGCTGTTCATCGGCGGAAGCTGGCTGGGCGGCCGCGACGGCGCGCGCTGGGCGACGACCGGTCGGCGCTGGCTGGAAGAGCGTGCCCGCCGGCTTATCGAGCGCGACGGCACTTTCAGCCAATATTCGCCCGTCTATCACCGGGTGATGCTGGACAGCTATGCGCTGGCGGAGATCTGGCGCCGGACGCTGGACCTGCCGGTCTTCTCACCGGTCCTCCATGAACGCTTGCGCGCGGCGACGCTCTGGCTGCAGGCGATGATGGTCACCGAAAATGGCGACGTTCCCAATATCGGCGCCAATGACGGGGCCTGGCTGCTGCCGCTGACGGACACCGATTATCGCGATTTCCGGCCTTCGCTCCAGCTTGCTGCCGTGCTTTTCGCGGGAGCGCGCGCGGTCGCTGCGCCGGGAGTCTGGGATCAGCCATTGCTTTGGCTGGGCGTCGACCGGCCGGAAGCGGTGCTGCCCGCGCCGGGCAGCGTCACGCTCGACGACGGCGGCTTCCATATCCTGCGCGCAGGCACGGCGATGGCGGTGCTGCGCTATCCGCGCTTCCGCTTCCGCCCCAGCCAGGCGGACGCGCTGCATCTCGACCTCTGGCTGGGTGGCCGTAATCTGTTGCGCGATGCGGGATCGTTCAGTTATGCCAGCGAAGATGGCGTATGGTTCGGCGGGACCAGCGCACATAACACCGTAGAGTTCGACGGCCGTGACCAGATGCCACGTCTTGGGCGCTTCCTGTTCGGTGCATGGCTCAAGGCCGATGGCGTGGAGGCGGTACGGCGGAGCGAGAGCGGTAAGGCCATGGCGGCGGCAGGCTATCGCGATGCCTGGCGCGCGCGGCATCATCGGCAGATAGCGCTCCGTTCGGATGGGCTGGATTGCATCGACCGGCTGGACGGGAACGCGGATAAGGCGGTGCTGCGCTGGCGTCTCGCCCCAGGCGACTGGCACCTCGCTGGCGATACGCTGACGGATGGCAAGATCAGATTGCAGCTATCGGCGGATACCGCGCTCACGCTGCGGCTGAAGCAAGCGCCGGAGTCACGCTATTATCTCCAGCGTGAGGATATCCCCGTTCTCGAAGCGGAAATCACCCTTCCTGCCACCATTACAACGCAAGTCAGCTTCTGATGCATATTCTCTATTTCCATCAACATTTCTCCACCCCGCGCGGCGCAACCGGTATCCGTTCCTATGAGATGGCGCGCCGTCTCGTGGAACGCGGGCATAAGGTGACCATGGTCTGCGGCAGCTACGGTCTGGGGCAGACAGGATTGGCGGGGGCTTTCCAGCGCGGCCGCCGCAAGGGCATGGTGGACGGGATCGAAGTGATCGAGTTCGATCTCTCCTATTCCAACAACGATGGCTTCGCCCGGCGCAGCGCCACGTTCCTGCGCTATGCATTCGGCAGTGTGACGGTGGCCTTGAGAGGACGCTACGATCTGGCGTTTGCCACCACCACTCCGCTCACGGCGGGGATTCCGGGCATCGTTGCGCGGTGGCTGCGCGGTAAACCCTTTGTGTTCGAAGTGCGCGACCTGTGGCCCGAACTGCCGCGGGAAATGGGCGTGATCCATAACCCCGTGGTGCTGGGCGCGCTGTCTGCGCTCGAATGGGCATCCTATCGCAGCGCGCATCGCTGCATCGCGCTCTCGCCCGGCATTGCCGCCGGGATCGCGCGGCGGGGTGTTCGCCCCGCACGCATTGCCACTATCCCCAACGGTTGCGACATCGATATTTTCGGCGGTGGAGAACCGGCCTGGCGGCCGGAGGGTGTGGCGGACAGCGATCTGCTTGCGGTTTTCACGGGAACGCATGGGATGGCAAACGGACTGGATGCCGTGCTCGATGCGGCTGCGGAGCTGAAACGGCGGGGGCGCACCGATATAAAGCTGTTGCTGGTGGGCGAAGGGAAGCTGAAGCCTGCCCTGCGCCAGCGGGCGGAACAGGAAGGTTTGGACAACGTCCTCTTCCATGAGCCGGTTAACAAAAAGAGCCTGTCCGGGCTGCTGGCTGGGGCGGATCTGGGGCTTCAGGTGCTCGCCAATGTCCCGGCCTTCTACTATGGCACTTCGCCCAACAAGTTCTTCGATTATATCGCGGCGGGTCTCCCGGTCCTCAACAACTATCCCGGTTGGCTGGCGGAACTGATCGGCGAAGCGGATTGCGGTTTTGCAGTGCCGCCGGACGATCCCACCGCTTTTGCCGATGCGCTGGAAATGGCTGCGAATGATCGAGTAGCGTTGGCCGCGAAGGGAAATCGCGCGGCCGCACTGGGTCGTTCGCGCTTCGACCGGGCGATTTTGGCTGAGCAATGGATAGAATGGGTAACGGAATGACGAGAGTTCGCCCCCGCTTTCTATAGCCAGGTGTTGTTAAGGTAACCGCTGCCATTTCTCCATCTGCCGTAAGCTGGCTGCTGCGGTGAGAATGTCTCCACAAAAATTGGGAATATTCTGCGTGGGCGAAGCGTATATATACCTATGCTTACTGACGCTCCCCACAATTTTGCTGCATCGAAGGCCGAAGAGGCAAGCCTGGGTACAGGCGAAACGGATATCGCTCTTCCGCAGGAAATTCCCCAAACAAAGCCGCGAACCCCGCTTGCCGGAGTGATTGCGGTTGTCGGCTGCGACGGTTCCGGCAAATCGACGCTGACCGCCGATTTGCAGGCCCATCTGCAGGGTGAGCGCGCGGTTGAGCTGCTGTATCTGGGGCAGGATTCAGGGAATATTCTGCGCTGGATCCGCGAACTTCCGCTCATTGGTGCCCCCATCGGACGCTATCTGGTGAGCCGGAGCCGGAGAGCCCACGCCGAGAAAGACAAATCGGCCAATCCGGATGGCACCACTGCCTTGGTGATCCATCTCCTGTCGCGCTGGCGGCGGCGCAAGTTTCGGCAAATGCTGGCGCTGGATCGGCGCGGTATGGCCGTGATTGCCGATCGTTATCCTCAGGCTGAAGCGCCGGGCTTCTATTTTGACGGCCCCGGCCTTGCGGTAACGGAGACGGCCAAAGGCATCGTCCGCTGGCTCGCCATCCGTGAACGGAAACTGTATCGCGATATGGCCAGCCATGTGCCGACCCTCGTCATCAGGCTCAATGTCGATGCGGACACGGCTCATGCGCGGAAACCCGATCATAAGCTGTCCATGTTGCAGGACAAGGTGCGCGTGATCCCGGGGCTGACTTTCAATGGCGCGCCGATCGTCGATCTGGATGCGCAGGCCCCCTATGCCAAGGTGCTCGGGGCGGCATTAGCCGCGTCGCGCAAGGCTCTGGCATTGGAGAATGGGGGCAATGGCGCTGCCTGAGGCAGCAAGGAACTTTTGCGCCGCCGACGGCGCTTAAGGGGGGAGGGGGAGCCGGAATGCCACCGGCGCTCCATTTGGAGGTTAATTTGAGGCATATGTTTGTATGCCTCGGGGAAATATCATGGCGATAAATCAACCCAAATCGACGCCCAGGCACAACGGCCCGGACATTTTTGATGGGGCGCAGGCAGGCAAGCCCTTCGCCGTGCCCACCGATTACCCGGCACCGCTTGCCCGCGTGGTGGCCGTTGTGGGATGCGACGGTTCGGGCAAGACGCGGCTGGTGCATGATCTGGTCGCCCGCTTGCAGCAAAGGCAGCGGGTGGAACGGCGTTACATGGGGCTGATCTCGGGGGAAACCGGGGACAAAATCAAGCGCCTGCCGTTCGTCGGGGTGGCTTTGGAACGCTATCTTGCCGCAAAGGTGCGCCGTGCGCAGGATATGAAGAAGAAGCTGCCGGGTCCCGCCACGGCGGTGGTGATGTATATTTTCTCCCAATGGCGGGTCATGCAGTTGCGGCGGCTGAAGAAACGGGCGCAGAGCGGTGTACTGATCATTGCCGACCGTTACCCCCAGGCAGAAATTCCCGGTTTCCATTACGATGGCCCCGGCCTTGCGGTGGATCGCACCAACAGCTGGTTTGTACGCAAGCTCGCGAAGCGTGAGCAGATGTTGTATGATCGGATGGCCCAACAGAAGCCTGTGATGATCATTCGTTTGGTTATCGACGCGGATACGGCTCATGCCCGCAAATCCGATCATCCGTTCGCCGAACTGCGCGACAAGGTGGAGCGCATGGAGCGTATAAAATACAATGGCGCCAGGATATTGGAAATCGATGCACGGCTGCCTTATGAAGAGGTGCTGGCAAACGCGTTGAGCGCTATCGAACGGGCCGTTCCGTTGACGACGGAAAAGGAATGAAGAGGGGCTAGCCAGCGGGAGGTAATGCGGGAAAATTCTTGCTGCCAGGAGCGGATAGCCGGAAAACGGCAACGCCTGCTGCACAAGCTGGGAATGCCAGTTTATTCCGCTTATTCGCTGTTCCTGCTTCCAACCTGCTGCGACGCGAACTAGATGCGCCCTGACGATCATTTCCCGCTCAGCGATTCAGGCCTGCCGATGACTTCTTCTGCGCTTCCTCCCTTGATTGCCGTTGTCGGATGCGACGGTTCGGGAAAATCGACCATAACCGAAGTGTTGCAGGCATGGCTGACGGAATTCCAGCCGACTGTCGTCTGCCATTTGGGCAAGCAGAGCGGGAATATCGGCCGCACCTTGGCGCGCCTGCCGCTTTTGGGGCGTGGGTTGGAGCGTTCGCTTCTCAAGAAGGCGAAGACGGCCCAGACCGAAAAGGGGCCGGGCCTTGCGACAGCGCTCGTTATCTATGCCTTCACGCTTCGGCGGGGGCGCCGCTTCCGGCGCATGCTGAAGCTGCGCCAATCGGGCAAGACGATTATCACGGACCGCTTTCCTCAAGTCGAAGTCCCCGGGCCTATGGACGGAGTGGGGCTCGGCAATGCCCGTCCCACCGGCTTGGTTGGCTGGCTGGCCCGCAGCGAACGGCGAAAATTTGACGCCATGGTGGCCCATCATCCGGATTTGATTATTCGCCTCAATGTTAGTCTGGATGTCGCACAGGCGCGCAAGCCCGATCACCGTGGGGCCGCGCTTGCCCGTAAGATCGGCGATCTTTCCCGCCTGACATTCCAGGGTGCGCCTATCGTCGAATTGAATGCGGACGAACCGCTTGAAACGGTTGAGGCAAAGGCAAAGGCGGCAATCGCGGAATTTCTCGAAGCCCGATATGGCGTGATTGTTCCCGCCGCTCGTACCTCGCGATGAAGCATTGGTTTTCCGACGGCGCTTTCCGCGCCATTCTCCGTAATGCCTCCTATCTCGGATCGGGCAAGCTGGGAGGGGCGCTGCTCAGCCTGATCGCATTGGCTTGCGCGGGCCATGCCTTGTCTCCGACGTTGTTCGGTATGTTGGCGGTTGTGCAAGCCTATGCCAACGGGGTCAGCGCGCTGGTCAAGTTTCAGACGTGGCAATTCATTGTCCGCTTTGGGGCGCCTGCACTCGTCCGCAAGGAGATTGGGACATTTCGCGATGTCACCGGCTTCTCATTCGGTCTCGATCTGGCGAGCGGCTTGATAGGTCTCGTCGTGGGGATGGCGCTGTTGCCTTTTCTCGCCCATTGGGTGGGGATAGACGATCAGTATCTCTATTTCGCGCTGTTCTACTGCACGTTGATTCCGTTCATGACCGCCGCGACGCCTACCGGTATCCTGCGCACGCTTGACCGGTTCGATCATATCGCGGTGCAGCAGCTCGTCACGCCTCTGCTGACAGCGGTGGGAGGCATTATTTCCTATATCGGCGGTTTCGGTTTCGCGGGCTTTGTCATCACCTGGTATGTGGCCGAATTGCTGGGCGATCTGCTGCTCTGGTTTTTCGCTGCACGTGAATTGAAGCGCAAGGATATCCATCACGCGCTTCGCCCCGGCCTGTTCGCTCCGGCACGGCGGGTCAAAGGGGCATGGGATTTCGTCTGGACGACGAACATCGCTCATTCGATCTGGTCGGCATGGGGGCCTGCCAGCAATGTGATCGTTGGCGCGATGCTCGGTCCGGTCTCCGCCGGATTGTTCAAGATCGCCTCAACCTTCTTCGATTCCGCCAGCAAGCCCGCCGATCTTCTGGCCAAGAGCTTCTATCCGGAGATCATGCGGCTCGACCCTACCACCAAGCGCCCATGGCAGCTTGCGATCCGCTCCGGGCTTCTGGCGGGAGGATTGGGTCTGGCGGTGCTTCTGCTGGTGATGATCGGAGGTGCGCCGCTGATTTCGCTGGTATTCGGCAAACGCTATCTGGAAGCCTTCGATCTGTTGCAGATCATGACCGCATCGCTGCTGGTCTCGACTACGAGCTTCCCACTGGAATCCCTCCTCTACATGGCGGGCCGTCAACGGGCTGCGCTTGTCGCTGAAGGTCTGGCTGCTCTGGTATATGGAATTGTGCTTGTCGCTCTGATCCATTGGCTCGGCCTGATAGGGGCGGGTATCGCTTATGTGTTGGGTATGTTCCTGAAGGCAGTCTTTACACTGGTGCCGACAGTGACAGCCTATCGCCACCGGGCAACGCTTGTTCACCACGCCGAGGAGGCTCCGCAGTGACCGTCCGGCATGATACCCCATGGGAAACCTTCCCTCCCGAGACGCTCCACGCGCTTTTCGAAGCGGTGGAAACCGACGATGTGGTCGATCCGGAAGTCGGCCTGCCCGATCCGATCGATCTCACTTGCTCGCAGGAGGAAATGCGCCGCTGTTTTGCGTTGTGCCTGCAGTTCTGGAGCGAAGGCGTGCACCGGGCGGATTTGCTGCGCCTCGTGAACACTCTTCTGCGCAAGGGCGATCTCCCCCCTGCAGAGCGTATGCAATACAAGCATATCCGTGCGAAATATAAGCATCTTCGTTTCGCGATGGTGCTTTACGATGCCCGGCACCATATGCCTTTCCTATTCAGCCTCACTGTCGCGATCATGGGGCACTTGCAGGATGCATTCCGTAACCATCATCGCAGAGCGGTAATCGGATATGGTCTGCTGCTGCGCTGTCTGCTTGCGCAGCCCGTCTGGGCGATGATTCAGCGCCAGGTGCGATCGATCGATCTCGATACCGCTGAGGGATTTCTGAATTACCGCAAAGCTGAAATCCATCGTCTGCAACAGGCGCTGGAGCGGGAAGTGCTGACTGGCGGGCAATTCCATGCCATGCGTAAGATCGTCAGCCGCCATGTGTCTTTCTACGATACGCTACGATCGTTCCGGCCCAATGAACATGCCTACAAGATGTCGCGGTTTTTGAGCGCCATCAACGGCCTGATGGGAGGGCGGCACGATGAAATGGTCGAGCAGGCAATCTCGGGCGAACAGCATTATCGTACCGAAGCTCCGCTGGACGAGGATATACGGTGGCGCTTGGACATGCTGGTCGCCCGTTATCCGCAATAACAGGGCGTGCGCCGAATTTTGGCTCTGGCGCTTTCCGGGCGGATATTCTTAATCAGGCCTGCCGGATCTAGGGTATTGGGGCCGGGGCGCGTGTCTTTCTCGGGCGCTGTTTCACGATCAGGCGCGCGGCGATCCCGGCTAACAGGAACGGGACAATAAAAAGCGCTGCCCCGATGCCCAAGGCATGCCATCCGCCCAGCATTTCCAGAGGCAGGCTCGCGCCCGCGAGGTAGCCCGGCGCCAGCAGGGCTGGAACCCAGATGACCGCAGAAAGCACATTGGCGATCTGGAAACTGCGATTGTCCATTTGCACGACCCCGGCCACCAGCGGGATCGTTGCCCGTATCGGCCCGAAGAAGCGGCCGATGAATACGGAGGCGAAACCATAGCGCCGGGAAAACAGACGCGCACGGGCGATGGCGGGGCGATGATTGCGCAGTGGCCAGCGCCGATAGATCGACGGGCCGATCCGGCGGCCCAGCAGATAGGAAACCCAATCGCCCAGGACCGATCCCGTAATCGCGCAGACCAATACAGGAACGGGATCGAGCACCCCGGCTGCAATGAGGCCGCCCACTGCTATCATCAGCGCAACCGCGGGCACAAACATCCCGATGACGATCAGCGATTCCGCGAAGGCGAGCACCCCGACGATAGGTCCGGCAATCGCAGCATGCTCTGTAATCAGTGTCAGGATGTCTGCCAGAAGCTCGTCGATCGCGCTCATGTTCTCCAGGAATTCGCGAGTGCATCGGCCGTTGCGTCGATCTGCTTGGGATCTCCTTCGCCGGTCAGGGCATAGGAGAAATCACCCTTGCTCCAATAGGCAACCGACTCGCTGCCATTCCGCACCGTATCGGGTTCCTGAGGAGCGGTGGATGGTTCCCGCAGCGCAAGAATTGAAAGATCGTGCCCTTCTGTCGTTTGTATCGCAATCAGCATCGCGGGCACGGCGGTTGCATTGAGCAGTTCGACATCGGTAACGTGCCAGTTTTCCGGCAATTTCGGTATGGCTATGCGCGAGGCTTGAAGCAGGGCCTGCGTGTGATCTGAAACGGGCTGCTTTACCGCGAAGCTGGAACGATCCTTGATGGATCTGTGAGAAGCGGCAGCCAGGCTGACATAAGCGGGTGGAGGGGGTGCCATATTCGGCCCTATATTCAGCATTAATACGGTCAGCAGTCCGGTGCATGTCACCGTGGCCAGCCCCAGAATAGATGCGCGCCAGAAGGGGCGGCGCCTTTTTTGGATGCTTTCGACTGTCTTCGTAAGTGCGGGGGACAGCGTGCGATCCCGCTTCGATAGCAATTGCAAGGCACTGCGGGTCCGGAAATCGGCCATCACCCGCGCCGCCAATATGGGGTGGCGTGAAAGATGATCTTCCACCGCCAGTTGCTGCATGAGATCGAGTTCGCCATCGATATAGGCTTGGATTTCAATCTCATCGATCGTGTCAGCCGGCATCCCGCCCTCCCACGATTTTGAGCTGCCTTTTTTCACGGGCGCTCATCCCGTTGCCTTCGGTTGGCGTGGAAGCTGCATCGCCCATTTTCCGCGTTTCCCCTTGTGCGGATCGCAAGGCGGCCCGCGCGCGGCTGAGCCGAGACATAACGGTGCCAACGGGAATATCGAGAATGATAGCCGCTTCCTGATAACTCTGCCCTTCGACGGCAATCAGGTGAAGAACGGCGCGGTGAGATTCGGAAAGAGTGGCGAAGGCCTGCGCGACTTCCTGCAAGCACACCGAATGTTCCTGATCGGGCTCCAGAAGATCGGTTAGCGTTTCTGCAAACCGGCTGTCGCGTCTGGCTTCGGCCTTTTCCCGGCGGCGGTCCGAAATGAAGATATTATGGACGATGGCCAGCAGCCAGCGGCGGCGGGAACCATTGGGCCGGAAGGCATGCCGCTTTTCCAGCGCTTTCAGAAGGGCATCCTGCACGACGTCGTCCGCCGCGCTTTCATCCCGCGTAAGCGAACGGGCATAGCGCCGCATCGAGGGCATTTCCTCAAGGATGTCCGTTGGCTGAAGAGTGAGCATATCTGCCATATATACGCTCGCGGTGGAATTGTATTCCCTTTCGCGAATCGTTCGCGCTTAGCCCGTTTGCCTGTGCCGCCCGCGCGTTGTTGCGGCTGGCCTCGATCTTTGGAGGGGCTGCGGCTGTGGATGGCGCTTCCCCGAACATGGGTGAAGCGCCATCCTTTATGGGAATTCAGCCGTTCAGCTTGTCCTTGACCGCCTTCGCGGCGCTGAAGGAGAGCTTCTTGGATGCTTTGATGGTGATCGTTTCGCCGGTGGCGGGATTGCGCCCTTCGCGTGCCGGACTGTCCTTCACCTTGAACTTGCCGAAGCCGTTGATCGAAACTTCCTCACCCTTGACGAGGGCATCGCCGATGGCGGCGAACAGGGCATCGACCAACTTCTTCGTATCGGCCTTGGTCCCGCCGTGGTCAGCGGCAAGTTGCTCGGCAAGATCGGTGTTGTTCATGGCTGTCTGTCTTCCTTGTTGTTGGAGCGCCGTACTTAGTCGCAACTGCGGCTGCCGTCACTACAGCCGCTGTATTGGAGTGGTCGATTATCCCTTACCGTGCGGTGAAGCGGTGGGAGCGGGGTTTCAGATCGGGACACCGTGCCTGGTAACGGCTATTCCACAATCGGTTCCAGAAGCGCGATGGTCCCGGCGTCGGCATCCATTCGGACGCGCGCGCCCACGGGCATGCACAACTGGTTGCCGATATGGCCGATATTCGCGCCGGAAAAGGCAGGTATGCCGAGCGGCGCAAGATACTGTTCGAGAATGTCCGGGATGGTGAACCCCGCATAATCGGGAGTATCGTTGATGCAGCGCCGGCATTGCCCGAAAATAACCCCTGAGACCTTTCCCAGAACGCCTGCCAATGCGAGTTGGTTCATCATCCGGTCGATGCGGTATTCCGCTTCTCCGACATCTTCCAGAAACAGGATCGCACCTTTGAAGTCGGGTAGCCATGGCGTGCCCATCAAGGTGGACAATACGGTGAGGTTTCCGCCCAGCAATCGCCCGCTCGCCTTGCCCGGCCCGATCATCGTTATGGGTGCGGCGGGGAGCATGGTGCCCTGATTGTCCGCTCCGCCGAGTACGGGCGTTTCGCCAGAGAATGCCAGGCGCCAGAAGCTGTTCCAACTGGTCACGTCCCAACGATTGGCGGCATTGGGAGCATGGAGGGTGGGAAAACCGGCGCGTGTGGCAAAGGCGAGGTGAAGTGCGGTCACATCGCTGAAGCCGATCAGCAGCTTGGGATTGGCGCGGATAAGGTTCCAGTCGAGCAAGGGCAGCAAGCGCGCGCTGCCCCAGCCGCCCCGGATCGCGAAGATTGCCCGGACCGTGTCGTCCGCGAACATCGCGTTGATATCCGCTGCTCTGTCCTTGTCGGTGCCGGCCAGATAGCCGAAGCTGTCCGATACGTGCAGGCCCGGTTTCGGCACCAGTCCCATCCCGCGAATGGTATTCCCCACAGCTTCAAGATGGAGCGGCGTGTTGTCAGGGCTGGCGGGGGCAATCAGGCCGACAGTATCCCCCTGGCGAAGGCGGGCAGGTTTGGCTGTTGCGCGGGCGGTAGCCGAAAGGGGAAATACCGACGAAGCCAGAAGGCCGCCGATGCCGCTGATGGTCGAACGTCGATCAAACATTGAGGAGGTATAGGATGTTGCAGGCCTTTTCGCCTATCGCCTTATCCCTGCCTGAGTGCCTATTACGATGATCGTCCGAGTTTCGCGGCCATGCCGAGAATGTCGTCCAGCGGATTGCCGTCACCGTTGAGATCGATCAGCGAAGCCAGACCGCCCGCAGCCTGCCCTCCGCCTTGACCGCCACCGAAGAGACCGCCGAGCACCTGGCCAAGCAAGCCGCCGCTGCCAGTTTGCTGGCTGCTGCCGCGATTGGCGAGATATGCGGTAATGACCGTCGCAAGAAGCGGCAGCATTTTCTTGAGCAGTTCGGGATCGATGCCGGTGTTCTGCGACGCCTGCCCCGCAACCGTTCGGCTGACGTCCTTCGATCCGAAGATCTGGCCCAGAATTTCGTTGCCGGTTTCTGTAGAGGGGGATGCGCTTGCCCCGAGGCCGTCAAGCAAGCCGCCAAGACCGCCCGTTTCCGGCTGCGCTTGCGCCTGTTTCTTGAAGCCGCCGAGGATCGCTGGCAGCAGCGCTTCGGCACCGGCCTGCACCATGGAGGGATCGACGCCCAGTTGCCGCGAAATCGAGTCCAGCGCGCCGGTCTGCTTCAGGATATCTGCAACACTCACGTCATGTCCCCTTCTTATCTTCAAGATCGGCAGAGCGGCTAGAACGGTACGCTTGCCAAGCTCTTAGGCTTGCCGCACATTCCCACGGGAATCGCCGCTTCAACAACTCAGGAGATGGATGATGAGCTTTTTCAGTAAAATCAAGGATGCGATCTTCGGCAAAAAAGCGGAGGCGCAGACACCGGCCGCTGCCGACCCTGCGGCTCCCGCTCCGGCTGATGCCGCGCCGGCCGCGCCCCAACCTGTGGCCGAGGTCGATGTGGAAGCCATCCTCAATGATCTGGCGGCGAAGTCCGATCAGCAGTTGAACTGGAAAACCTCGATCGTCGATCTGATGAAGCTGCTCGGGCTGGATTCCAGCCTCACCGAGCGCAAGGGGCTGGCTCAGGAACTGGGCTATACCGGCGAGCTGGATGGCAGCGCCGAAATGAATATCTGGCTCCACAAGCGCGTCATGCAGGAACTGGCCGCCAATGGCGGCAAGGTTCCCGCCAATCTCCTCGACTGAGGAATAGAGCAGGCATCTGCCCTATTCCAATTGCGACAGCCATTCGCCGAAGGCTGCGCGGCCTGCGTCGCGTAGCCCAGGCCCATATTTACATGCGTCGGCGCGGATGGGCCTAGGATCAATATCTGCCCCGGCAAGCTCAGCCGCATGTCCGATCAGCCACGCTTCGAGAGCGTGATCGGTGTCCGCTTCCGGGTGGAATTGCAGTCCAAGCAGGTTGGGACCGAGTGCGAACGCCTGATTGGCGACCGGGGTGGTGGCCAGTAATTCTGCGCCCGACGGAAGATTAAAGGCATCGCCGTGCCAGTGCAGCACTGGCACACCGGCAAGATGGCGCAGCGGGCTGCGCTTCCCTGCGGCGGTGAGATCGAGTGGGGCGAAACCGATCTCCTTGACGCCGGTTGCCGCCACTCTTGCGCCCAAAGCCGCAGCGATCAGCTGCGCGCCCAGACAGATGCCGAGGAGGGGGAGACCCGCATCCAACCGGGCCTTGATAAGGGCAAGCTCCTTTTCCAGGAAAGGATAGGCTTCCCTCTCGTAAACGCCGATTGGGCCGCCAAGAACGATGAGAAGCGCCTGGCGCAGCGGATCGATTCCGGTGAGGCCACCATTCGCGACATCGATATAATCCAGTGTGTAGCCCGCTTGCGTCAGTTCATGTTCGAAAGTCCCGAGCGTTTCAAAATGAACGTGGCGAATGGCGAGCGCTTCCTTGGTCATGGCGATGTCTCCAGATGGCGGGCGGGAGCCGGGAAAGTCATGAAGCAGCATCCGGGGCTTCGGTAGGAACGAAGGGAAAGCCGGTGATCAGCATCTCTTCGGAGGCGGCGGCCTGAGTGCGCCTGAGCACAGCCAGAATCTCCTCCGTTGCTCCGGCTCCGGCTTCATGGAGATCGCACCCTTCGCATAACCGTGCAACCAGCAACGCGGTAAAGAGATCGCCCGTGCCGCATGGGCGGATGGGCAGACGGGTGACCGATGTGCGTGTCAGCTTGTCCGGTGTCCATACCACCGTTTCTACGGAACCCGATGAAGTATCGTCGAGCGTGCAACCCGTGACTGCCGCCGCCCCGGTGCCGCGGCGGGCAAGAACCTGCACTGCGTCATTCAGATCTTTTTCCGAGCGGGCTTTGCGCTCGGTCAGAAGCTTCAGCTCGAACTGGTTAGGCGTGATGACAGAGGCCATGGGCGACAGGCGGTCTCGAAAGACTTCGATCAGCCCTTCCTGGACGAAGATGCCCAGATCGTCGTCGCCCATGACAGGATCGCATATGAAAATGAGCTTCGGGTTACGCTTGATTGCGCGTGCGATGAAATCGGCGGCCACCTCTCCGTTTTCGACCGATCCCAGATAGCCGGTGATGACCACGCGGGCCTTTTCGACCAGGCCGCGCTCCTCGACGCCGCGCAGCAGACCGGCAACCAGTTCCGGTTCCAGCACCTTGCCGTGTATGGTGGGATAATGCGGATGGTTGGAAAGCAAAGCCGTGGGCACCGCCGCAACCTCAAGCCCTTTGGCCTGCATCGGAAAGACGGCGGCGCTGTTGCCGACATGGCCGTGAACGACTTGGCTCTGGATCGAGATCACATCCGTCATGACGGTGCGCCGGTGCCGGGCCAATAATGGCTATCGGGGGTGGGGCGTTTGCCGAAAATGGCTTGGCCCACGCGAACAACCGTCGCCCCTTCCTCTATGGCTTGTTCGAAATCGCCGGTCATCCCCATCGACAGCCCGGTAAGGCCAGGGTGGCGTTTAAGCGCTTCGTCGCGCAGGCGGCGCAGCAAGGTGAAGCATGGACGCACTTTCGCCATGTCGGAACTGAACGGCGCCAAGGTCATCAGCCCGCGCGGCTGTAATCGCGGAAACTGGCCCAGCGCATCGACAAAGGGCAGCAACGCATCGGGATGCAGGCCGAACTTGCTTGCCTCCCCCGACGTGTTGACCTGCACATAGACGTCAAGGAAGCGGCCTTCGCGTTCCAACCGCTGGTTGAGAAGCTCGGCCAGCCGCAGGCTGTCGAGTGCATGGAACGCATGGGCGAAGCGGGCCAGGTACTTGACCTTGTTGCTCTGGAGATGCCCGACAATACTCCATTCCATAGCCAGATCGGCCAGCGCTTCCCGCTTCGCCGCTGCCTCTTGAATCTTGTTTTCCCCGAAGGCGGTAATACCGGCCTGGAAGGCATATCGCAGGATGTGGGCAGGCACCGTCTTGGTGATCGGGAGAAGCTGCACGGAAGCCCGATCCCGGCCAGCCCGCGCGCAGGCCCAGGCAATACGTTCCTCCACCGATGCCAGGTTGGTGCGGAACGTGGCGAGCGGATCAGGCCCGAAACGGGCGATATCCTCGGACGAAAGCGCTGTTTGGGTAATAGGCATCGGTAACTCTTCACGGGCGAAATCGGGCGTGCGAACCGTCGGGCTCCTGAACCGGATGGTTGCGGGGGACCTATGCCGCAAGACAAGCGGCTAGGGAACGCCGATTGCCCCTCGATCCCGGATATGGCCCATTTGTGAAGGAAAGCTCCGCTGCGCCTGCTCTATCCGGCGCATCGGCAAAAAGCCGGTACACGAGCCGTCCATCCTGCATTTGGGTAAAATCATGTGTTGGCGAAGATATTTGATCTGCATGTGAAAAAGCATCGGATACAATCTTGGTCCATGCAGACAGAACGGGATGGCTGGCTCTATGCCGTGAAGTCTGCCCTGCAAGGCATGCGATCAAGTTTTCGTTAAGCCTGTTGCTTTAGATCGGGACTATGCCAGCCTATTCTCGCAAGACTATCGTCAAGGCCGCTTGCGCTGCGATATTGTCGATGGTGGTCACGCTGATGGTCGCCAAGGTGGCGACCTATTTCTTCGGCGGATCGCTATCGGGGACAGGGCTGCTGCTTTGCATCGTGTGTCCGCTGGTCATTGGCGGCCCTGCTTGTGCCTGGCAATCCCACCAACAATCCCTGCTGATGACCGCGAATGACGAACTCGATAGGGCGAAAGCCGGTCTTGAGCGGGCATATGCCGATTTGCAACACGCGTATCGTCAGCTCGATGAACGGGCGCGGCACGATGGATTGACCGGTATCCTCAACCGCGAAGGCTTTATAAGTGCGATAAACCAGGCACTTGCCGACCGGCATGGCACGCTGTTCATTCTCGATGCCGATGAGTTCAAGCAAATCAATGACCGGCATGGCCATCTGACGGGTGACGAAGCATTGCGTGCGCTGGCGGGGGCAATCGCGGGATGTGCGGGGGATGCCGATCTCCTCGGCCGTATCGGTGGGGAGGAGTTCGCGGTCTTCAAACCGGGCGTTCACGGGCTGACAGCAGAAGTGGAGGCTGAGCGTATGCGGCAAGCCGTCCGGTTGACACCCATCGCGGTTGGTTTGAGCAAGCCCATCTACCTTTCAGTCAGCATGGGCGGGGCGGATAGCCGGGATTTCGCCGATCTCGATGCCTTGTGGCGCGCGGCGGATTCCCGTCTCTATGCGGCCAAGGCGACTGGGCGCGACCGGTTCGTGCTGGATGGCGTGACGGCATCGCCGCAGTTCTATCTTTTTCCCGTCGAAGACGCCGATACTGCGGGCTCCCCCGATACGGGCGAAGCGGTCAAGGCCACCATGCACCTCTAGCTTCGGAGAGGGGCGTGTTGACTTTATGCATCGCTCCATCGACGTATCCAACACCAGCGTCGATCACGCTGTCATCGTCAATCCGCTGAAGGTCTCGTTATCCGGTGAACCCGATTCCGCCGCCCGAAGCCAGCATCTTCGCGGGATACAGGGTTAAAGGCGCCGTACCCAGACGTTGCGAAACGAAACAGCGCAGCCATGGTCCTGCAAGGTGAGCGGCAAGGCGGCCGCGTGTTGCGTATATTTCGGGAGCGCGTGCCATGCCGTGGCTCCTTCAATTCTCTGATGGTTCTGGGTCAGCACGCCGTTATGCAGAACCGTGACGAAGGCAGGCTGCAGCAGCTTGCCCCGCGTATCGAAGCGGGGTGCTTCGAAAACGATATCGTAGCTCTGCCATTGTCCGGCGGGACGCGATGCATTCACAAGGGGAGGATTCTGGCCATAAATTGCCGAAGCCTGCCCATCGGCATAAGTCTTGTTGCCATGGGAATCGAGTATCTGGATCTCGTAAAGTCCCATCAGGATTACGCCGGAATTGCCGCGCATCTGGCCTTCGGGCATTGCAGGGGGGGCGGGCGTCCGGAACTCGAGATGGAGCTGGATATCGCCGAAAGCCTGCACCGTCTGGAGGCTGGCCCATTCCTTATAACTGGAACGGCGGGGCGGGCTCATCGTGCCGTCGGCAATCACCCAGTCGGCCGGCTGGCCATCCGGGCGGGTAAATGCCGAAAGATCATGCCCATCGAACAAGACGATGGCGTCGGCGGGCGCTCCCCCATCCCGTGCCGCGGGCGCCACGGGCGGTGCCTGCGGCCGGTCGGGATCGTGCACATGCCACCGCGTGTCCGGCACTAGCGGGGAGTCGCGAAAACCGTGATCGATCTGATCCTGCGTCGGCGGAGGCAAGCCAGGCGTTTGCGGCACCCCCTGTGCATGGGCGCAGGAAACGAAGGCGAGAGAGGCTGTCATGCCCAAGGCAAGGATACGCTGAAGAGTGCAGGCCATGGGCAATTCCTTGCGATGGGCGACGGAGCCTGACCGTTCATGATGACTGTTTGCGGCGCTGGCAACTCCCTTGGTCATTGAAGGGCGGAAGAACCTGCGCGCGAACCGCCTGTTTTCTCCGCCTGGCCTCTTGTCATTGCAGAGCGAACTGGCGGAAGCCGAAGCTCACAGCCTCGGGATCGGCTGCCATCTCCTGGTCCGGCTGGCGGCGGTGCAAGGCCATTCTCAGTGAATGGCCAGCCATCCAGAAGGATAGGGCGAACATATCGAACGCTTCATCTCCGTAAGCGTCGAAAGCGGGATCGTGCCGGAGCGTATGATAGAAGCCGCGTGTCATCCTGAAATAGCGCGCCAAGGCGGAAAATTCCGGATCGCGCGCGGCAATCAGTTCGAATTCAGAATAGGCGACGAGCAGCGATACGCGGCTGTTTCCCGAATAGACGGCGATCCGTTCCGCGAGTTCCGAATCATAGTGCAGATCGCTCGCCACCCCCAGCGATCCGGTGAATGCGATGATTTCCTCATGGATCGCCCGATACGTGGCGTAGAGCAGCGCGTGGCGTGTCGGAAAGTAATGCGCGATGGCTGAAACGGAGGTTTCCGCCCGGGTTGCGACGGTGCGGAAGCTGAGCGCCCCCGGCCCTTCGTCAATTGCTATGCCCTTGGCCGCGTCCACGATCTGCCGCGCTGTGGGGGTGTGCGGAATGTCGGTGTTGAGCCCATATAACGGCGATGCCAATGTATTGCGCAGGGTCGAACGGAACCATATCGGCGCCCGGCGCCGTTCGACGGGGGATAGTGCCCGGCTGACGATTTCCTGCGCCAGCAATTGCCCTTCCATTGGGGGCTCGCTGCCGCTCATATGCAGGATCAGCCCGAGATGGAGTTCGAACAGGAACGTACCTTTGGCTGCCCCCTCCCGGTTGCGCGCGGCGACACCCTGCCAGAAATCGGCCAACAGGCGGGTCCAGCTTTCGACTATCGGGAATAGCGGGGGTGAGCGCAGGGCCAGTGCCATGAATTCGAACATCGCCAGTTGTTCGCGGCGTTCTTCGCGGTCGCCCAGTCCCAGAGTGCAGATCATGACGTCGGTCAGGTCGGTGTAGCCGCCCGCCGATTGTGCGAAATAACGGGTAAAGGCATCGAGACGGCGGGCGTGGCGCTCGCTCAGATGAGAAAAGGCGCTGACCAGCAGACGGGCCTTGGAGCCGAACTGGTACTGGATGGTCGCCGCAGGCAACCCCGCCGCTTCAGCCAAGGCGCGCATCGTCACTCCGTCCAGCCCCTTATCGCGCAGCAGATCGGCAGCCTGATCGATGAGAGGCGGCGGAGCTTTGGACCGTACGGTTGAACGATTTTTTGTCTTTTTCACATCGATCCCTGCATTGCGATATGCCCGCCTGTCCGTGCTTATCCTCATAATCCTAGAGGGAAAGGGAGGAATTCCACAAGCTTCGAATAACGCGATATCGGTTGATAGGTTGCAGTACGCTTGAACAAATATGTTGCCACGCCATGCGGATGCTTTATACATAGCGCGCTAAAAGAGGCGGGGTGGACACGGTTTAGCTCCTGTTTTTCAAACAGATTAACCCGATCCGATTCTCCTCGAAGTCATCAGAACAATCATACAATCGAACTACATGGAGGGGTTATATGCGCGGTGCTTCGCCGATCCGTTTTCTTACCAGCGTAGGGCAGGCCGCTTTAATCAGCGGAACGCTTTTCTGCGCCTTGCAACCGTCTGTCGCGGCGGCGCAGGCGGCAGAAGGCGGCGGCTCCCATGTCGAGGATATCGTGGTCACCGCGCGTAAGCGCACGGAAAACCTGCAATCGGTTCCCACCGCGATAACCGCCATGGGCGCTCAGAAGCTGGCCGATCTGCAGATCGAAAGTTTCCAGGATGTCGGCAAGACCGTGCCGAACGTGCTGATCCAGAAACAGGCCGGTTCGCCCACCGCGCCGCAATTCAATATGCGCGGTATTGCCGCCGGTTCGATCAACTTCCAGACCGATGCCGGTGTGGCGCTCTATATCGATGGCGTCTATCTCGGCCGTCCGGGCAACTCCGGCTTCGACCTGGCCGATCTTGAACGCCTCGAAGTGCTGCGCGGGCCGCAGGGTACGCTGTTCGGCCGTAACTCCACCGGCGGTGCAATCTCCTTCACCACCGCTTCGCCGACCGGCAAATTCGGGGTGATCGCGGATGGCACGATCGGCAATTACCAGCGCCGCCGCGGCCGGATCACGCTCAATACGCCGGAATGGAACGGCTTTTCGGCTCGTGTGACCTATGTCCATGACGAGAACGAAGGTTCGGTCAAGAACAGCGCGGCGGTGCGGCGCACGTTCATCTACCCCGAACCGTTCGGCGCGAAGAAAGCGGCCAAGACTTTCGGTGCGAACAACACGGATTCGATCCTGGCAGCCGTGCGTTTCACCGGTGTCGATAAGCTCACGCTCGATTACAAGTTCGATTATACCGATCTCGTGACGACCCCCGATGGGATGCAGCAACTGGTCGGTGGCCGTCCGGATCAGCCGGCTCTTGGGGGGACGAATGTCGTCAGCCTCAAGCGTCTCGGTGAACTGCCGATCGATGGCCTCGCCCCGGCGCATCAGAAGACCTGGGGGCACAGCCTGACGGGCGTCTATGAATTCAATGATGCGCTCAGCCTGAAATATATCGGTGCGGTGCGCGGCTTCACGTCGAACTCGACATCGGAACTGGACGGCAATGTGCTGGTGGACCCGAAGGGGACGGGCAAGCCCTATCAGTATCTGGCGGCGATCCGGTATGCCAAGCAGAAGCAATGGTCCCACGAACTGCAGTTGATCGGCCATACCTCCAAGGTCGATTGGGTCGGCGGCCTCTTCTATTTCCGCGAAAAGGCCTATCTCAACAGCCCGACGATCTATGGGCAGGTTTCCACGCCGGGTGTGGAAATCCCCATCACCAATCCGGGCAGCTATGGCCTCGGCGATCTCCTGCGGGTTCTGAACCGTTCCTTTGCCGCCTATGCCCATGCGAACGTCCATCTAGGCGA
>CAYXMY010000002.1:42572-56131 GCA_964466155.1 uncultured Caenibius sp.
GTGGAACTGGGTGGTGGCATCCGCTATTCGAAGGACAAGCGGATGGAGGACGATCTGCAGCTTGCACCGCGCACTCCGCCGCGCGGGAAATATACCGCTTCGCAAGGGCGCGTGGATTACGATGCAACGCTGAAATACACGTTTGCGGAGAATTCCAACGTTTACGCCAAGTTCGCGACCGGGTTCGTTTCTGGCGGGATTTTCAAGGGCGTGGAATTCAAGCCTGAAACGGTCAAATCCTATGAAATCGGCCTTAAGAGCGAATTCCTCGACCGCCGGATGCGGGTGAATATCGCCGTCTTCCAGGCAGACCGCAAGAATCTGCAAGTGTCCGGTTATCTGCCTGAAGTGGGCGGCAATGTGCTGGTCAACTCCGGCAGTGCGCGCAACCGCGGGTTTGAACTGGAAACGACGTTCGTGCCCGTCGATGGCCTGACCCTGACCGGCAACTATGGCTTCACCGATACCAAGATGTCGTCCGGGGTGCGGTCGTATCAGCCACGCCACTCGGGCTATCTCGCGGCGGACTATGCCATGGCCGAATTCGGGAATGGCATCAAACCGAGCTTCCGGATCGATGCGCAGTATATCGGCAAGCACTATCGTCTGCTTTGCCCCTACGGTTCGACGACTTCCGAAGCGGCGGGCTGTACCAATCTCGCCAGTGCCAACTATACCATCGACAAGGCTTTGATCATTCCCGCCACCTGGCAGATCGGCGCGCGCTTCGCGCTCGCCGATATTCCGGTCGGCCCGGTCAAGGCCAAGGTTTCGCTGTGGGGCAAGAACCTCAACAACAGCAAGAAATTCGAATATCTCTTCCAGGCCGGTGGCGTGATCGGCACGTTCCAGGTGCCGCGCACTTACGGTGTCGATGTAGGGATCGAATTCTGATCGGAGGATCGTCCCTGACAGACTGAAAAAAGGCCGGCCTTGCGGGCAAAGCCACGAGGTCGGCCTTTTTTATGCGCATAGCCGCCCGGCGATCTTGCCGGGCGGCTATCGTTTTAAGGATTGCTCGCGAGGTCTGCCCGTTATTGCTCGCGGCGTCTGAACCGGATCGCCAAATAGGCAATGCCGAGCAGCACGAACCACACCGGTGTGATCGAGAGAGCCTGCGCGGTATCGGGTCTTTGCGCCAGTGCCCACAGAACGAATGCGAAGAAGGCAAAGACCATCGCCACGGCAGCGCGTCCGCCGGGCATCTTGAACGTGGATTGCTCATGCAGATCGGGGCGCAAGCGGCGATACTGCAGATAGGATGCAAGGATGATGGACCAGATGAAGATGAACAGCAGGGCGGAAATGGTCGTGACGATGGTGAACGCTTCGATGATGCTCTGCCCGGCATAGAGCAGCACGACCCCGGACAGCAGAAAGACGCATGAGAAGAACAGCGCGTTGACCGGGACTTTGCGGTTGTTCAGCTTGCCGAGGCTCTCCGGCGCGAGCCGGGATGTGGCAAGGCCGTAGATCATCCGCGATGTGGAATAGATGCCGGAATTGGCGCTCGATGTCGCGGACGTCAGCACGACGAAGTTCACCACATGTGCGGCGATGCCCAGCCCGGCGAGAGAGAACATGGCGACAAACGGGCTCGAATTCGGATCGATCTGGTTCCAGGGGATCACGGTGACGATCACGAACAAGGCCCCGAGATAGAACAGCAGGATGCGAAACGGGATCGAATTGATCGCCTTGGGCAGGTTGCGCATCGGGTCCCTGGTTTCCGCGGCGGCAGTGCCGACCAGTTCGATGCCGACGAAGGCGAACACGGCGATCTGGAACCCCGCGACGAACCCGAAGAAGCCGTTGGGGAAGAACCCGCCATGGTTCCAGAGATGGCCGATGGATGCCGTCTGGCCGTTCGGCAGCGCAAAACCGGTTGTCAGCATGTAGATGCCGGCGGCGATCAGCGCGACGATGGCGACGATCTTGATCAGCGCGAACCAGAATTCGATCTCACCGAAATTGCGGACTGTCGGCAGATTGAGAGCGAGCAGTGTGGCGATCAGGCCCAGCGCCGGAATCCATGGTGCGAGATCGGGAAACCAGAACGCCACATAGCCCGAAACCGCGACGACGTCCGCGACGCCGGTCACGATCCAGCACAGCCAATAAGTCCACCCGGTGAAAAACTGTGCCCACGGGCCGAGATATTCGCCCGCGAAATCGGCGAACGAACGATATTCGAGATTGGACAGCAGGATTTCGCCCAGCGCGCGCATGACGAAAAAGAGCATGAAACCGATGATGGCATAGACCAGCAGGATCGACGGACCGGCGAGCGATATGGTCTTGCCCGAACCCATGAACAGGCCGGTTCCGATTGCCCCGCCAATGGCGATGAGCTGGAGGTGCCGGTTCGAGAGATTGCGCGCGAGATGCGGCTCATCGCCTGAAGCGGGATCGAGGGGAGGCTTGGATGTGGTGTTCATTCAGCGGCTCGTATCTGTTCTGGAATGTTGCTGAAAACCGGTCGAAACTTCCTGCACACGTCTTGTGGCCATGAGTGCCCGATGGATGCGGGGGCGGTTCCCGTCATTGCGTGCATTGCTGCCACGCGGCGAATTTGCCGCCCGTTGCCGCAGTGGGGGATTGCGCCCCACCGGCTCGCCATTTTGGGGAAAGGTCAACGGGCCAGGTGCGTTGCAAGTGTCCGTGATCCTCTTTTTCGTATGCAGTGTGGGAAAGTTGACCATCGCCTGCACGGCGTCAAGCGGAATGCCGTTTTATAACCGGAAGAAACTGTTCAGGGCGGCGGATGCGGATTTGCCCTGTGTGACCCAAAAAAGACAGCCCGGCAGTTTCGAGTGGGCACCGCCGCTTTGCTCTAAGACTTGTCGCCGGAAAGGAGTATTTGCCCAACGAGAGACATGGGAGCGGGCCACCCGCTTTCATAACATTATGTAAAAAAGCTGAATTCCGGGAGAGTATGGTATGAATAAGGCTGGCAATCGCATTTTCCTGGCAGCGGCGGTATCGGCCATGTCCCTGGGCATTGCGGGCACGGCGCATGCCCAGGCATTCTATCTGCAAGAGCAATCGGTTCGCGGCCAAGGCCGTGCCTTTTCGGGTGAGGCTGCCGATCAGGGGGTGGATTCGCTGTGGTGGAATCCGGCCGCAATCGCCAATGTGCAGGGCGGAGAAGTGTCGATCCACGCCAGCGCGATCCTGCCGCGCAGCAAAGTCGTGGACAAGGGCACGGTTATCGTGCGCCCGGCCACGGCACCGGCCCTTGTCGGGGGCGATCCGGTGGCCCGCAATCCGATCGATAACGGGCTGCTGCCATCGGGGGCGATTGCCTATGGCACGGGTAAGTTCGCCGTGGGGCTGGCGGTAACCTCTCCCTACTCCTTCACCACGGATTACGATGCCGATAGCTGGACGCGCTACACCGCCGACAAGACCAAGCTGCGCACCATCGATATTCAGCCGAGTGTGGCCTATGCCGTCACCCCTGAATTCAGTCTTGGGGCCGCTCTCAATATCGAATATGTGACCGCCTCGCTCGGCAACTATCTGCCCAATCTCGCCGCAGGGCTTCCCGACGGGCACCAGACCTTGAAAGGCACGGGCTGGGATGTGGGTTGGTCTGCGGGCGCGCAATTTCATTCCGGCCCGCTTTCGCTTGGCGCCAGCTACAAATCGAGCATCGAACACAAGTTGAAGGGCACGCTGACCAATGACGGGCTGCTCGGTCCGCTGGCCGCGCAGAATGGCGTTTTCGATACCACGGCCCGCTTCCGCACGCCCTGGCAAGCGACGGGCAGCATTCGCTACAAGGTGGCGCCGAAGCTGACCCTCAATGGCCAGATCGTGAGGTACGGATGGAAGAAGTTCGCTTCCATCGATCTGGGCGTGCCGTTCAATGTGTCGATCCCCGAAGATTACCGCAACAGCTGGAGCTATGCGGCGGGTTTCGATTATGAAGTAAGCCCGGTGTGGACCGTGCGCGCGGGCATCCAGCACGCACAAACCCCCACACGGAATGGCGAACGCGATGCACGGGTGCCGGACAGCAACCGCTGGAACTTCTCGGCAGGCACCAGCTACATGATGAGCCATTCGATCACGCTCGATGCGGCGGCATCCTACATCACGTTCAAGGACGCCCCGGTCGACCGGCTGACCGCCGCTTATGCCGGAACGGCGGCGCAGACGCCGATCCTGGTCGATGGCGAATTGCAGAATGCCCATGCTTTCGTGTTTTCGCTGGGGGGCCGCGCATCGTTCTGACGATGTGTCATTAAGGTGGGCGGTTCCAATAGGCGCTGTTATAGAGCGTTGCAGGAAGAGTGGCTGACACCGCGTCCAGGGCATCGCTTGGGGGATTGCTTTGTCACACCGATCCGCACGGATATGACGGCTTATAGGACGGAATTTGATTAGCAATTTGTTCGATCAAGTCGATGCGATGCATGCCATCGCCGGGCTTCTTGTGGGGGTGCTTGTCGGGCTGACGGGGGTGGGCGGCGGTGCGCTGATGACGCCGCTGCTGGTGCTGATGTTCGGGGTGAATCCCAAAACGGCGGTCGGCACCGATCTGCTCTATGCGGCGCTCACGAAGATGGTGGGCAGCACCGTTCACGGCTGGCGGGATACGGTGGATTGGCGCATTTTCCGGCGTCTTGCGATCGGTTCCATCCCGGCCGCGATCCTCTCCGTCGTTCTCCTGCAAGCGGTGGGACAGATCAGCGACAAGGCAGAGCATGCCATTGTCCTGTTTCTGGGCGGCATGCTGGTGGTGACGGCCTTCGCCGCCTTGCTGCAACGGCGCTTGATGATGTTCGCGCGCAGCCATGAAAACGTGAATGACCGGCGCGCCCTGTGGCTGACGGTGGTGCTTGGCGCGTTCATCGGCGTTGCCGTATCCATTTCCTCCGTGGGGGCGGGGGCGATTGGGGTGACGGTGCTGCTGACGCTGTATCCGCGTTTGCCGATCTCCCGCATCGTGGGGACCGACATCGTCCATGCGGTGCCGCTGGCGCTGGTGGCGGGCCTGGGGCATTGGCTCTATGGCGATGTCGATATCGCTTTGCTTGTCAGCCTGCTGGTTGGGTCGATCCCCGGCGTGGTGGTTGGCAGTTTCCTGTCGAGCCATGCACCGGACCGGGTGTTGCGGCCCGCGCTGGCAGCGGTACTGCTTGTTTCCGGCTTCAAACTGCTGGCCAGCTAGCCTTCGCAGGGGGCGTCGGACGGCGCCTGTCAGGTCGAAGAGGCGCCCGAGTTCAGCAGCGCGCGGATGAGATCGCTCTGACGGTTGATCCCGGTTTTGAGAAAGATACTTTTCAACTGGGTACGGGCCGTGTTGCGGCTGATGCCGAGCGTGGCCGATGCTTCGTCGATGCTGGCGCCTTTCGCCAGTTCGCTGGCAAGGTTGGCCTCCGCATTGCTGAGGTTGAACAGGCGCGCCAGTGCTGCGGCGGGCCAAGGGGCCTGTAGCGCAGGGTCGCGCAGCACCAGGATCGCGGTGCGCTGCAAGGGGCGGGGCAGCGGAGAATATCCCGGCCCTGGGCGCACCACTGCGGTCAGCGGCAACGCCTGATCGCGGCGGGTAAAGGCCAGCGGGGCATAGATTGCCGTATTGGCTTCCGGTTTTTGATCCAGCGCACACCGGCGGATTTCGTCGAGCAACGCCTGCGTTTCTTCGGAACTGTCCGCACGCAGTTTGCCGTTCACCAGACGCAGGCCGTCCTTGTTATCGAGGAATTGCCGCGTGATGCTGTTTGCGGTCAGCAGTTCCCCGTCCACGCCGACCAATGCCACGCCGATGCGGCTGGTTTCCAGGGCGATATCGCTCAAGGCGCGCTGCCGGGTGCTGTCGACGACCCGGTAATAAATGCTGAGGCAGGTGCGCAGCGGTTCGGTGAGCGTGGCCAGCGTATCCTGCGTCGTGCGGCTGAAGGTCGCGTCCCGGCCTTGGCGCCACAAGGCGATGCTAGCGCTGCGCTGCTGGGTGTCGGTTACCGACAATATCAGCGCTGTGCCGTTGTCCGTTGCGCACCGATATACAGGGCATGGCCGCGCTGCATCGGGATGGAGGGGAAAACACGCGGCGATCTCGGCAATGGCCAGATCGTCGGCATAAGTGCCGACCGGAGTTTCATCCCTCCCCGAATGAACCATGACGGCAACCTGATCGCAGCGCAGGAGATCGCGCGCGAGCCGGGTAAAGCTCACCCAGGAGGGCACTTCGACCGAACTCGCATAGAGTGTATTGAAAAGGTTTTCGCGGTCTGACGGCATCTGTCTCTCGCCGGTGGTCGGGCTTGGCACCTCTTGCTGAAACGCGCCGGAGGCAATGTCAAAAGGATAGCCGATAGAAGGACGCACTGCTAGCAAGACCGGTATAGAACATACCTGATCGGTCTCTATTGGGGGAGTGCAAGATATGGTGGACAACAAACAGGTTGAAATCGTCGATATCGCCATAATTGGCGCGGGTTTTTCCGGAATGTACGCCATCTACCGCTTGCGTGACGATTACGATGTTGTCTGCTTTGAAGCGGGCGACGGTGTGGGCGGCACCTGGTACTGGAACCGCTATCCCGGCGCGCGTGTGGATATCCAGAGCGTCGAATATTCCTATGGCTTCGACGAGGAGTTGCAGCAGGAATGGAGCTGGCCAGAATATTTCTCGGCCCAGCCCGATCTCGAACGCTATGCCAATCATGTGGCCGACAGGTTCGGGCTGCGCGATTCCATTCGCTTTTCCAACCCTGTGAAAAGCCTGCGCTTCGATGAGGAAAGCGGCCTTTGGCATGTTCATACGGCCAAGGGCGATCATGTGGTGTGCCGTTACGTGATCGCGGCCACTGGCAGCCTCTCGGCACCGAACACGCCGCCTTGGCCGGGCCGCGAGAGCTTCAAGGGCGAAATCTATCACACCGCTCGTTGGCCGCGTGAAGGGGTGGATTTCTCAGGCAAGCGGGTTGGGTTCATCGGCACTGGTTCCACCGGCATTCAGGCCATGCCGATCATCGCGGAACAGGCGGAGCATCTCTACGTATTCCAGCGCACCCCGGCTTTCTGCATGCCATCGGGCAATCGCCCGCTCGATGCCGAGTACGAGCGTGAATGGAAAAACGATTATGCCTCGCGGCGCGAGCGGATGCTGGACACCTACGGTGCATCGCTGGTGGATTACCCTGATGCCTCCGCGTACGATTGCACACCGGAAGAACAGGCCGAAACTCTGGAGAAAGCGTGGAATTCGCAGAGCGCATTCCAGCTTCTGTTCGCGTTCAACGATGTCATGACGGATGCGCAAGCGAATGCCCTAGTCAGCGAATTCGTCCGCAACAAGATCCGCCAGATTGTTACGGACCCCAAGACCGCGGAACTGCTGTGTCCGAAGGACTATCCGATCGGGGGTAAGCGTCTGTGCGTCGGCAACGGTTATTACGAAATGTACAACCGCGCCAACGTCACGCTGGTCGATGTGAAATCCGATCCGATCGTTGCGTTTACCGAGGCGGGCCTGCGTACGCGGGATACGGAATATGCGCTGGACGCTATCGTGACGGCGACCGGCTTCGATGCGGTGACCGGCGCTCTTGCCCGGATCGATATCGAAGGGGCGGGCCATCGCAAGCTGGCGGACAAGTGGGCGAACGGGCCGACCACTTATCTCGGTGCGATGATCGCGGGCTTTCCCAATCTGTTCATGATCCATGGCCCGATGACACCGGCGGCGCAGGCCCAGATGATTACGACCGGTGAATGGCAGGTCAACTGGACGGCGGCCATCATCGACGACATGAAGCGGGCGGGCCATACCCGCATCGATGTGACGGAAGAGGCAGAGCAATCCTGGACGGACGAAATCGCCATGGTTTCAGACCAGACGCTGCACAAATTGGCCGATTCCTGGTACAATGCCAAAAATATCGAAGGCAAGAAGGGGGGCTTCATGATCTATGTCGGCGGCTTCCCCCGCTTTGCCCAATTAAGCAGAGAAGCGGTGGAGCAGGGATATAAGGGATTTGTCCGTTCCTGACCGGCATGGCGATCATCTTGAAGCGGATGCCCGCACCCGGCGGTTTCCTTCGCGCGTGCGACGGTCCTTTGCTGAACCGGCCATATCGTTACCGCCGGACACGCCGATGCGGCCCATCTGCAATTGCTTTGACAATAGCGGCCGTCCTGGGTCAGTTACACAGCATAACGTAAATAATATATCGGCGGACCGGCCATAGGCCCGGGGTTGAGAGGAGTTCGATGCCATGAAATTTGCCCTGTCCACTTTCATGACCCCGGTCGCGGAAATGCCTGAGATTGCGCGGACTGCGGAAGAGGCGGGCTGGTCCATGGTCACCATGTCGGACCATGTCGCCAATCCCAAGAACCTGACGACGCCTTACCCCTATACCGAGGACGGGGCGCGGCGGTGGCCGGAATTCACCGAATGGCCGGACCAATTGGTGATGATGGGGGCAATGGCCTCGGCCACGAAGACGATCCGCTTCACCACCAATGCGTTCGTGCTGCCGATGCGCAATCCCTTTCAGGTGGCCAAGGCGATTGCGACGATATCCGCCGTTTCGGGAAACCGGCAAGTGCTGACCATCGGTGTGGGCTGGTCGAAAGACGAATTTGGCCTGATGGGGCAGGATTTCCATACACGCGGCAAGCGCTGCGACGAGATGATCGAGATCATGCGCCTGCTCTGGACCGGCGAATACGTCAGCTACAGCGGGGAGCATTATCGGTTCGATATGGTCGAAGCCAACCCGCGCCCCATCGGCCATGTGCCGATCTGGGTGGGCGGCATTTCGGCCCTGGCCTTGCGCCGCGCCGCACGCCTCGGCGATGGCTGGCTTTCGGACCTGCAGCCCGCAGCGGATATTGTGGAGAGCATCCGCAGGATTCGCGCGATGCGGCAGGAGTTCGGGCGCGATCATCTGCCGTTCGATGTCATGGCGACCCCGATGGATGTGGGCGATCCCGATGGCCTGCGCCGGCTGGAGGATGAAGGTGTGACCCATATCATCGGCACACCGTGGCTGATGTACTATGAAGGGCCGACCACGCTCGAGCAGAAAAAGGACAGCATCAAACGCTACGCGGACGACATCATCGCCCCTTGCTCTTAACGGTTCCGCGCCCGGAGCAATGACGGCAAGCTGGCGCAAATGAGCTGGGCCTCAAGCTTCTCATCGGTCGGCAGATTTGCCGCCAGCCTTTGCGGCTGCTGACCTTGATCTGAAATCGTCGGTAGCGGCAGGAGTTCGGCCCGAGATGGGGCTGCCCGATGCTGTCGCGGAACCTGTGCCCTGCCGTAAACCTTCTGCCATCTTGAACGCTGAACGGGATTGGCCACGCTGCGTGGCCGGTTCTTTCCGCTTTGCACACTCCTCCTCCCTTCTCGCTGGGCAGTGAAAATCGCCCCGCCGACATGGCCATGCTTTGCCGTTCCATGTGGTTTGACGAAATTCCATTATTGGCCTTACCAAAAATATTGACATGTCGGAATATTTGCCTGACATGAGGTAAGGCCAATGAAAAGATGGCAGTGATCGTGGAAGAAGGGTGAGGAAAAATGGTGCGTCGCACGGGTGTCTTGGCGAGCATTTTCATGCTGGGTACGGCGCTGGTGGCGCATCCGATTGCTGCGCAAGAATCGCCGCGCCGCACCGTCGATCTGGGGCAGGGCTGGCGTTTCCAGCAGGGCGATCTGCCTGCACAGCCTCTTTCCCCGGTGTATGACGATGCGGCATGGCAACCCGTCAGTCTGCCGCATACATGGAACAGGCTTGGCGAGTATCGCACCGCACGAAGCGCACAGACTGACAATTTTCAGGGTGCGGGATGGTACAGGCTGCGTTTCCCGACACCTGCAAAGCTGGATGGAAAGCGGGCGGTACTCCAGTTCGATGGCGTAGGCACGATTGCCGATGTCTGGCTCAACGGCCACTATATCGGCCAGCATAAAGGGGCCTATTCCCGCTTCCGCTTCGATGTCACCCCCTTCCTTGCCGCCACGGGCGAGAATTTGCTCGTCGTCAAAGCGGACAACAGCAAGCCCAAGCCGGGCAGTTCGACAGCCGATGTCCTGCCGATTGCGGGGGACTTCTTCCCCTATGGTGGGATTTACCGGGGCGTCTCGCTGATCGTGGCCCCGGCGGCCCATATCGATCTGCTCGATCATGCCGGGCCGGGTGTATACGCGTCGGTTGCATCCGTGGGTGAAAAATCCGCGGCGGTCGACGTCGTGACCAAGCTGCGCAACGATGAAGGCAAGGCGCACAATTTCACCGTCGTCACGACCGTTCTGGACGACAAGGGTGCGACGGTGGCATCGGCATCGGCGCCTGCCAGACTGGCGGGGGCCGACAGCACGAGCCTTCGCCAATCTCTCACCGTTCCCAATCCCCATTTGTGGCAGGGCAGGGCTGACCCCTATCTCTACAAAGTGGCGGTGGAACTGCGCGCCGGAAGCAAGGTGGTTGACCGCGTGGAGCAACCGCTGGGCATTCGCACGTTCCACATGGACCCTGACAAGGGCTTCTTCCTCAACGGGAAATCCGTGCCGCTTCACGGTGTATCGCGCCATCAGGATCGCGAGGGGAAGGGTTGGGCGCTATCCGATGCCGACCATGTCGAGGACATGGACCTGATCCAGGAACTGGGTGCCAACACGATCCGTTTCGCCCACTATCAGCATGCCCAGAAGTGGTTCGACCTTGCCGATCAACGGGGAATGGTGGTCTGGGCGGAGGTTCCCTATGTCAGTGCGGCTTCGTTCGATGGCGGCGATCCGTCCCGCGCTCTCGTCGACAATGCCCGCGAACAACTGATCGAACTCATCCGTCAGAACTACAATCATCCCGCCGTGGTGACATGGAGTGTCGGCAACGAGATCGACAGCTATTCGATTTTCACCCGCAAGGCTGTGAAGGCGCGGGATCTGTTGAAGAACCTCAACGATCTGGCGAAGCAGGAAGATCCCACTCGCCCGACCACTTTCGCCGATTGTTGCGCGGATTCGCCTTATGGCGGGCCGACCGACGCGGTGCCGCTGGTGGGCACGACGGACGTGGCCGGATATAACAGGTATCCCGGCTGGTACGGCATGAAACCGGAGGAGATGGGTCCCGAACTGGATGCCTTGCACAAGCGTTTTCCCACAGTTCCGATGTCGGTCAGCGAATATGGCGCAGGCGGCGCGTTGACGCAGCATTCGGACGATCCCGGAGGCGGAATCATCAACGCTTTCGGCCGTCCGCATCCCGAAGAATTCCAGTCGCTGGTTCATGAAGAGAACTGGCGTCAACTGAAGGCGCGGCCTTACCTTTGGGCGACCTGGGCCTGGAACATGTTCGACTTCGCAAGCGATTTCCGCGTGGAAGGCGATGCGATCGATCTCAACGACAAGGGGCTGGTCACGTTCGACCGCAAGACGCGCAAGGACGCCTTCTATTTCTACAAGGCGAACTGGAGCAGCGACCCGGTGGTTCACGTCAACGGTCGCCGCTACGTCAATCGTGCTTACCCGGTGGCCGATATCCGGGTGTACAGCAACGCGCCAAACGCCAGCTTGCGGGTGGACGGCGCCGATCTGGGTATTCAGCCCTGCCCGGAACGGATCTGCGTGTGGCGCGATGTGGCGTTGAAACCGGGTGCGAACCGCATCGCGGCGAGCGCTGCGTTCAATGGCAAGGCGGTGACGGATGAGATCACGCTGAATGGCCCCGATCCGGTGAAGGATGGCATCCGGATCAATGCGGGCGATCTTACCGAACAGATGTTGGGTGACGGGCGCCATTTCGGGTCCGATCACTTCTTCAAGGGGGGAGAAGCCAAGGCGCTCAATCCGAAGGATGTAACCGCCTTCTTCCCGAATGGGGCTAAGGACAAGGTGGTCGCCGGGGCGAAGGCTGCGGCATTGTACAACGGCTATCGCGAAGGGCGGTTCGGCTACGATATTCCGATGCCGGACGGGCGCTGGCTGGTCACGCTTTCGTTCTTCGAGCCGGTGGAGACAGCCGCCGGGAAGCGGACTTTTTCGGTCAAGGCCAACGGCAAGGTCGTTCTGGCATCGGTCGATCCATTCGCCTTGGCGGGCGGTTCCCTGAAAGCGGTCGAGCGCAGCTTTCCTGTCACCGTGCAAGGGGGCCGGCTGTCGTTGTCGTTCGAGCCGGGCAAGGGACCGGCTCTCGTTTCAGCCATCGAAATCACCCGCTGACAAAGAGCGATCCCTGCGTTGCGCAGGGCAAGGGATAGGATTGGGAGAAGACAATGAAAAAGCAATTCCTGGTGGCAGCCGCCATCACGGCTTTGTCGGTGCCAGTCGCCGCACAGGCCCAGAACGAAGCGCCGGTTTCGTCACGCGGTGGGATCGATGAAATCATCGTGACGGCGGAAAAGCGCGCGGCCAACGTGCAGGACGTGCCTGTGGCGATGACGGTGCTGAATGGGGAGGAGCTGGAAAAGATCGGTGGCGGCAATTTCACCGATATCGCCCGGATGGCCCCCAGCATGACATTCCAGGACGGCGGAAATCCGGCAGTCAGCACGATCTCACTGCGCGGCGTGGGCACCTTCGCTTACGGCATCGGGGTGGAATCCAGCGTGCTGGTGATGGTGGACGATATTGCGCTGGCCCAGCAATCGCAGGCGTTGACCGATCTCGTCGATATCGAACGGGTGGAAGTGCTGCGCGGCCCGCAAAGCACCCTGTTCGGCAAATCCGCTTCGGCGGGCGTGATTTCGGTCACGACGAAGCAGCCATCCGACAAATTCACCGCCCATGGCGAAGTCAAGGTGACCAATGACGACGAACAGCGTTATGCGCTCAGTCTGTCAGGTCCGATCACCAACACGCTTGCATTCCGGGTGAGCGGGGCGATCTCGCGTTATGACGGCAACGTGCGCAATCTTTACAACGGCAAGATGCAGAACGGCCGGAACAACGACAGCGTTTACGCCAAGCTGCGTTGGGAACCTTCGGACAATTTCGATGCCACCCTGTTCGGACACTACAACAAAAGCCGCGGCGAATGCTGTGCGGTGCCATTTCGTTCGTTGTCTCCCAACGCGCGATTGCTGTTTATTCCTTCCCTGACGCCTGCGATATTTGCGCCCGGTATTGTCCCGAGCAAGAGCAACGTCGATGGGATATCCGATACCATTGTCCATCCCACGAGCAGGGACCGTGGGATTGCGCTCAAAATGAACTGGCGGATCGGCGATCACACGCTGACGTCGATCACCGCGCTCGATCGTTATTCGTTTCGGGATTACGGGGAAACGGATAATTCGGCGGTCGATATCCTGAGCTATCTGACCGGTGGCAAGATGCATGGCGGCGTTTCGCAACAGGGTGTCTATGGCACGCATGCATTTAGCCAGGAACTGCGGCTGACTTCGCCGGACAAGCCGTTCAAATATGTTCTGGGTGCATATTATGCGGATAACGATCTCACCCGCACGTTCCAGCGGGGGCCGCTGGTCGCCGTGACCAATTTTGACGCGACTTCGCAATCGAAGAGCTATGCCCTGTTCGGCCAGGCCGATTGGAAATTCGCGGACAAGGTCAGTCTTGTCGCCGGTGC
>CAYXMY010000003.1:0-7177 GCA_964466155.1 uncultured Caenibius sp.
AGCCGTGCGTATCCCCGTGGAAGCGAGCGCCCCGGTGGAAAGGAAGCTCGCCTGATAAAGCACTTCCACCGGCGCATCCCCCGCCACGCGGGTCCCCACTCCTTGCGGAATGATGAGGATCGCCACAGCTTCTTCCCGCCGCACCATCGCCATCGCCCGTTCGAAATCGGTGGTGCGGGCCACCACCTCTATCGCATGGGTAGCATCCACATTGCGCGCGATGGCATTCGCGAGTGGCCCGCCATCGCGATCGACCACCACGGCAGGCAGTTCGCTGGGCGTGCCATGCCAAATCATTGCCGCCATGGCCCCAAGCAGGACCAGCGGCATCAGCGTAAGCATGGCAAGATCGATCGGCGTGCGCAGGATGCGGCGGATTTCCTCGCCGAACGCCGCCGCGAATGCGCTCATTGCGGCCAGTCGAACAGCACGCTCATCCCCGGCCGCAACGCAGGCACGCGTTCCACCGGTTCCAGCCGCACTTCGAACGCCCGGACATCGTACCCGCGCGATTGGCGCGTGGCCCGCCATGTGGCGAAGCTGCCTTGCGGGCCGATGTGCTGCACCCGGAAACGCACGGTCTGCTTCAACGCCGGAACCGTGCCGGACAGGATCATGCCCTGTTTCATGCCATCGTACTGATCTTCCTGCACATTCAGCGTCACCCACGGATGATCGACACCGATCACCTGAAATGCGGGCAGGACCGGGCTGACGATTTCCCCTGACCGGACCAGACGGCGCGATATTTCCCCGTCCACCGGCGAGACCAGCCGCGTTTCCCTTTCCAGCGCGGCGGCAGTCGACACGGCGGCGGAAGCGGTAGTGACCTGCGCCTTGGCGATATCGCGATTTTGCTGCCGCGCACCGGCCAGCGCTTTTTCGTATTGCGCACGCGCGGCATCGGCGATCCGCTGGCTGCTGACTTGCGCCGTGCGGGCTTCGTCGCGGCGCTGGGCGGCAATCACCCCTTCGGCATAAAGCCGTTCCGAACGCCGCTGCGTGACCGCGGCGAGATCGGCCGTCGCCTGCGCCGCCTGCCAGGAGGACTGCAGCGACGCGATATCTTCCTTGCGGGCGCCTTCCTCGGCCAACGATTGCATGGCGCGGGCGGTTTCCAGCGCCGCCTGCGCCTGGGTCTGGCCGTTTGCCACTTCCGGGCTGACCAGCACGGCAAGCACTTGCCCGGCCTTGACCCTGTCCCCCTCCTTGGCCTGCAACCGGTCGACCCGGGCGAGCACCTTGGTCGCCACGTTGATTTCCTCAGCCTGCACTTCCCCCTGCAATTGCACCGCCGGGGGGCGGCTGGCCAGCCACACGCCGATGGCGATCAGCACCGCCACCACGGCTAGACCGATCCACAGGAACAGGCGGCTTTTCCGTTCGGGCAGCCCGTCCCCCGCCGCATCCCGCTGTTCCTCCGGCGCAGCGGCCCCTTCTTCGCTCATCGCCCGGCCCCCAATGGCAATTTCACATCGGCTGCATTCATATGGTCCGAAAAGGCTGGCAACCGCCCCGAAGCAGCCAGCAGACCGGCAAGCGCCAGATCGTATTCGTAAGCGGTGGCAATGCGCTGGGTGCGTGCTGCGGAAAGCGCAGCCTCCGCCGCCAGAACAGTGGTCAGCGTCCCTTCCCCTTCACGAAAGGCCACGGATTGCACGCGCAGATTTTCCCGCGCCGCGGCCATGCTGCTGTCGAGCAGAACGAAGGAACGCCGGGCCGCCTCCACCATGTCCCATGCGCGCAGGACCGCGATGGTGGAGGCGTTTCGCGCCGCGCGCGTCGCCTCGTCCGCCGCTGCCACCTTTTCCCGCGCCGCCGCTAGCGCATGCCCGCGGTCGATGTTGGACAGGAGAGTATAGCGCACGCCCACACCCACCACCCAGTCGGGATCGGTCGGCAAGGCATCGTCCTTGTTGAAATTGTACGATCCGAAAGCGAACGCCTGAGGGCGGAATTGCGATTTGGCGAGCGCCACCCCGGCATCGGCCAGCTTGCCCGCTGCAATCGCCTGCCGGGTCTGCGAAGTGTCATCCCCATTGTCGAGAAAGCCGTTGGCCGGTTCCAGCGGGCGCGTGGCGACGAACAACGGCGTGGTCGGGCGCACGCCACCGAGTTCCAACACTTGCGCCAATTCCATGCGCGCGCTCTGATGCGCGAGGATCGCCCGTTGATAGGCCCGTTCTGCGCCATCGCGCGCCACTTGCGCCTCCAGCGTTCGCGCGCGCTGGGTGAAGCCCGCCGCTTCCAGCCGCTGCGCATCGTACAGCAACCGGTCGAGCGCATCGCGCGTTTCCTTGGCCGATGCTTCCAGCGCCTGCGCCGTGTGCTGGCCGAAATAGACGCGGATCAGGTTGATCTGGGCCAATTCCTGCGCCTCGGCTTCCTTTGCCTGCGCGGCGGCGACCCCGGCAGAAGCCCCCCGCTTGATCGCCGTGATCGCGCCCCCGGTGTACAACGGCAGGACGGCCTGCACGCTGGGCCGGAACACGTCATCGCGGTAACGGTAGGACAAGCTATCGGGCAAGGCGCCGAACAGGCCAGGCAAGGCGGCGGAAATCTTGCCGGTAATTTCCGAAGCGATCTGCTGGTAGCCGGGCGGCAGCGTCGACGGCAAAGTACCGAGGAAATCCTGCGTGCTATCGAGCGCGCTTTGCCGCGCATCCTTGAGATCGAGCGACAGGGTCTTCTGATATTCGAGATATTGCGCCGATACCGTCACCAGTGGGCGGTTGAGTGCGGCCACCGCTTTCGCCGTCTGCTCCGCCGATGCGACGCTGTGGCTCGCGGCCTGCAACGTCGCCGAAGTGCGCGAAAGCCGCACGCTTGCCGCATCGAAGCTGAGCGCCGTGCCTTCTTCCATGCCGGAAACTGCCGCGCCAGCCGCCCCCGGCTGCGCATCGGCCGGGATCGCCACCGCCTCCTGCGCCCAGGCCGCATGCCCGGCAAAGGCCACATGCAGCAAGGCCGCCCCTCCTGCCATGGGAGCAAGCCTGACGCACAGGGCCATCGCGGAAGTCCTGTATGGCATGCGCGATGGTGTGACGAAACACACCGCAAATGCAAGCCGGGATCGCACAATTTCGTTACCGGCACGCCAGGATAACGTGCAGATTTACCACACCTTGTCCGATACCTCCCCGGCCGATGCCGGATCGCCATGGACATTGCCATCGCGCATTATAATGGGGCGCATGCCGTTTTTGGGAGTTGCCGCAGGGGGGCGCCAACTTTGACAGTGCCGGTATAAGTGGGGCATTGGTTTGAAACACTTCAAAGCATCCACCATTTCGACCAGGGACGCGAAACAGCCCCTGCGCTCTAATATTTTCTCTGGCGGTGCTTATGAATGGACAGATGCAGCAACCCCATCGGGTGATTTATTCTGGGCACGGCAGCAGTCAAATTTCCGCTTTGCAAGCGGCATTCACCGCGGCGAAAAAATATCTTTTAATCGCAGCGTTATGTCTGTTTGCATTCATCTTGGCGATGTATCCGCATAGCATTCTGCGCTTCATGGCTGAAGGCGGCAGCGTGCTGGCCGCCGGGATGATCGCGGTGGGATGGCCGGTCCTGCGCCAGCACCCGTGCAAGGATATGTCTCAGCTTATCGCCTTCGTCGGGTGCGACGGCACCGGCAAGTCCACCCTGTCGCAAGATGTGCTGCAGTCCATTGCCACGGATCGGGCTGCCGCGATTTGCTATCTCGGCCTCGGTTCGGGGAATTTGGGAAACCGGATCAAGCGCTGGCCGCTGATCGGCCCAGCGGTCGAACGCCGCCTGTCGCGCAAGGCCGCACAAACGCGCAGCAAGGATGAAAAGATTCCCGGCATCCTTACCGCGCTGGTCGTCTATGGCTTTTCAATTCTCCGCCTGCGCCGGTTTCGCAAGATGCTGGCCCTGCGCGAAGCGGGGGTCACGGTCCTGACGGATCGTTATCCGCAAGTCGAAGTCTTCGGCTTCTACGATGGCCCCGGCCTTTCCGCCGCGCGTTCAGATAGCTGGGCGGTTTCCACGCTCGCCCGCAAGGAGCGGGAAATGTACGAATGGATGGCCAGCTTCCACCCCGATGTGGTGGTGCGCCTCAACATCGATCCGGAAACAGCCCACGCGCGCAAACCCGATCACGATTATGCCTTGCTCGCCCGCAAGGTGGATGCCACCGCCAGGCTGAGCTTCGGCGGGGCACCGATTGTCGATATCGATTCCACGCAACCTTATGCCAAAGTCCGCGAAGCCGTTTCGCAGGTCGTTTGCAGCGCCTTGCAGGCTGGCGAACACAAGACTGCGGCATGATTGCCCGTGATCGCCGCGCCCGTGGAGGAGCATAGGCGAGCCTATATCGACCGGGCCGACAGCGAAGAAGTATTCCGCGCAGCCGGATTGGCCGCCGCTCGCCGGATCGAGGCGATGTCAGGCTCTGCCTGAACCGGGAGGACGAAAACCTTCTTTCGATCTTCTGCGGAAAACTGTCCAAAAGAGGCTCAAGGATACCGCAGCGCCCTTCACGAAGGGCTGCGTTCCCGCGCGATGGGTAAGCGCAGGCGCACGATCAGCCCGCGCGGCTCATTCGCCATGAGTTCCATCGTGCCATCGTGCAAATGGGCGATGGTTTCGACCAGTGACAGGCCCAGCCCGGCCCCCGAGCCGCCCCGCGCGGGATCGAGCCGGACAAACCGCTGCGCCGCCGCCGCCATCTGTTCCGCAGCCAGGCCAGTGCCGTCATCGGCGACCGACAGGCTGATTTGGCCCGCCCCTTCCTTCGTCACCGTAATCCTGATGTTGGCGCCGCCAGCGGCATATTTCAGCGCATTGTCGATCAGATTGGACAGCGCCCGCATCAGAAGCTCGCGGTGCGCCACGACCTCAAGCGCAGGCGGCGCGGCGACGTGGATCGCAAATCCCTGATCTTCGGCCAGAGGCCCGTAAAGCTCATCCATATTTTCCAGCAGTTGCGGCAAATCGAACTGCGAGAAGTGATCGCGGCCCAGCCCGGCCTCGGCACGGCTGATTTCCAATGCGGTGTCGAGCAGACGGTGGAGGCTGTCGGCTTCCTCTATCGCGCCGCCCAATGCCATCAGCGCTTCCGGATCGCGCGTGCGGGTCAACCCCTGTTCCAGCCGCGCTTTCATGCGCGAAACGGGGGACCGCAGATCGTGCGCCATGGAATCGGTCACCATCCGCAATTCCTGCACCAGACTTGCAATCCGGCCGAACATCGCGTTGATCGAATCCGCAAGCCGATCGAAAGCATCGCCAGTCTCATCCCGTTCGACCCGGGCATCCAGCCCGCCTCCGACGAAGTCGTGCGCCGCGCGGGAAAAGACATCGATCCGCCGTGCCAAAATCCAGGCGACCGTCCCCGCCATCAGCACCGCGATCACCACACCCAATGCCAAAGCGTAGAGGAACGCCTTTTCGCTTGCCCTTGCCAATTGGCGTTGGGCTTCGAGCGCTTCGCCGGTCAGCAGGGCATACCCGTTCGGCAGCCGCGTCGTGACCACGCCCATCGGCTCCGCTGCTTTTCCGCCTTCGCGATACAGCCACAATTGCTGCCAGGACATGATATCGGCCACGGTGGGCGGCCATTCGCGCAAGTTCCCGATAACCCGCTCTCCATCCGGCCCCCTTAGGAGGACGATGAAATTGCGATCGTCCCGCGCGCGCAACCGGGCATCGATCGATTTGACAAGGCCGAGTGCGCCCCCTTCCTGAAAATCGTCGATAAAATCGTCCCGCGCGACTTCCGCCGCGGTGCGCGCATCGGTGATGATGGTCGCCTCGGTGAAGCGATGGATGACGGTGAGCCCCAGCGAAAACGCCACGACCTGCGCCACCACCAGCATCAGTGTGAGCCGGACGATCGTGCTCTGCAAATAGGCCTGCCGCATGGGAAACTAGCCCGGATTGCCGAGCAAGTACCCCGCGCCGCGAATGGTGTGGAGCAGCGGCTTGGCAAACCCGTCATCGATCTTGCGCCGCAAGCGGCTGACATGGACATCGACCACATTGGTGCCAGGATCGAAATGATATTCCCACACCCCTTCGAGCATCATGGTGCGGGTGACGACCTGATTCTTGTGCCGCAGCAGATATTCGAGCAGCCGGAACTCGCGCGGCTGGAGATCGATCCTTTCTCCCGCCCGGAGCACCCGGCGATTGAGCAAGTTCATTTCGAGATCTTCGCAAGCGAGGATCGTTTCGGCCTGCGCCGCGCCCGCCGGTTTGGCCATCAGCAGCTTGAGCCGCGCCAGCAGCTCGGAAAAGGCAAACGGTTTGGTAAGGTAATCGTTGGCGCCGGACGTCAGCCCTTCCACCCGCGCATCCACCGCGCCGAGCGAGGAGAGGATGATGACCGGCGTGGCGATCTGCGCCGCGCGCATCGCGGCCAGCACCGCCATCCCATCCATGCCCGGCAGCATCCGGTCGAGGATGATGGCGTCATAGCCGCCGTCGGTCGCCTGAAACAGACCATCGCGCCCATCGGTGGCGTGATAGACCAGAAACCCTTCACCGGTCAGGCTCTTGCAGATGTAATCCGCGGTAGTGCGGTCATCCTCGACTACCAAAATCTTCTGCGACATGCAGCGTTCCCCATCCTAGCCGCCGATAGCGTACAGCCGCTTATAGACATGCACGCCCTCACGGCGAAGGTCCAGCAGCACGCCTTTCGCCCGGTCCTGCCCAATCGCATCGCCGACTGCGGACCTGGACTCGATAGAGCGTCCATCGATCCGGTCGATGACATCGCCGGGCAGGATATCGGCCTTGCTGGCGGGGCCGCCATCCTCCACGCTGGTGACCACCAGTTCGACCGTGGGCGCCCTGCCCTGCCGTTTCACTTCGTAAGTGAGGCCGGGTATCTGATCGGGCCGATAGCGGGGCGGGGCGGGGTTGAGCTGCCAGACAAGCGCGATAACCCCCGCCAGAATGGCGAGCAGAACGCCCGTCGAAGGCAGCGGATGCACGCGCACCGGATTCATATTCCCAGCCTTAGTTTCATTCTGGCTGCCGCTGCATGGCAGGTAGATGAAAGGCTCGTAATGTTGCCATGTCATGCCGGGATCAGAGTCGATTCCGGCCTTCTCTTCATCGAAGCGGAGCGGGACACGATCTGGTGCACCGCCGCCATGCTGCGCGCGAAGGCCATGCCGCGCGGCCCGGCGATATAGCGGGG
>CAYXMY010000003.1:7187-52236 GCA_964466155.1 uncultured Caenibius sp.
GTTCCCAATCGGTCGCGAACTTGGCCTTGTAACTTCTCAGCCCCTCGAACCCATAGAACATTTCCCCGTGGCGGAAAATGAATGCCGCCCCCCGCGCCCAGGCCGGGGCCAGCTTGCGCCCGTCGATGCCGGATAGCGGGGCAATGCCCAACGTGAACCAGTGGTATCCTGCGGTTTGTGCGTACTGCATCACGCGGATGAACAGGAAGTCCATCATCCCGTATGGCAGATCGTGCACATGCCGCATCAGATCGACGGACATTTCCGCGTGATTGGCCGTCGCCAGAATATTGGCGAACGCCATGATCCGGCCATCGATCCGCACGACGGCGCAAGGGAAATGCGCCATATAGGCAGGATCGAAGCTGCCTAGGCTGAAAGCCTTTTCGCGCTGTTTCTTGGCACGCAGCCAATCATCGGACACCGCGCGCAGCTCGTCCATATGGCGCGGCACTTCGGAGGCCGGAATAACGGCGAACTCCGCCTCGATCTGCAAGGCGCGCCGTTCGGCGTGGCGCAAGGTCTTGGCCTGCGGCCCCTTGAGCGTGAACCGGTCCAGTTCCACGCGCGCTTCCTCGCCATATTTGACGATGGAAAGCCCGAGATCGATGGCATGCGGCAAACAGGTGCCGGTAATCTGATAGAGGAGGATATGGCCCTGTGCGGCGTCGGCCATTTCGCGCAGCTTCCACAGGAGATCGGCCCAGCGGTCCTCGCACCCCACCGGATCGCCCATCACGATCCAGTTCGCCCCCTGTACCCGGTACATCAGAAAGGCATCGCCTTCATCCGCGAGCAGGAAGCGCTTGTCGCCGGTAAAGGCGAGAAAGGCATCGGTGCTGTCCGCCAGTTGCAGCGCCGGGGCAAGCTGGCTGAGCGTCACCGGGCCGGTATCCGCCTTGCGGGCGGACGGCGCGAACAGACGCCAGAGCGCCAGCCCCGCCAGCATGATGGCAATCCCGAACAGCCCGCGCAGAAAGCGGGGGGCGTTGCCGTTGAGGCTGAATTCCCACCACAGGTTGTTGGTATAGGCCACGTGCTTGTAAGCGAAGAACCCGGCGAACGCCGAAGCGAGAATCCCCGTCAGCGCCGCCGCGATCCAGCCGGTCGACAGCGGGGCATCGACCAGCGATGTCGTGCGATAGAAGGCAGGCCTGCTCCATTGCAGCGCGGCGCAAATGGCGCTGAGGATCAGTGCTTCCTCATAATCCACGCCCTTGGCCAGCGAGAAGACGATTGCCGCCGCCAGCATGGCGCGGGTCGCGATAAACGCGCCGTCGAGGCGGCGCAGCAAACCGGGCGCCAGAAACAGCAACGCCGTGCCCGACATGCTGGCACCGATATGCGATGCTTCGACGAATGGCAGCGGGATCAAGTGCTTGAGTTCGTGCATGCGCCCTGCATTGGCTGGCGTGGAACCCGAAAACAGCAGGATCAGCCCCCCGGCGAAGACGAGCGCGGCGAGCAAGGGCGGGGCCAGTTCGCGCAGGAGGGATTGGCTCGACTGGGCCATTTCCCTGACCGGGCCATGCCATGTCTTGCTTTCATGCCAGGCAAGCAGCAGCGCGGCGACCAGCAGGGGCAGCAGATAGTAAATGACGCGATAGGCGAGCAAAGCCGCCAGAAGCTGCGCCTTGTCGCCCGGCACGGTGGCGATCACCACCGCTTCGAACACCCCCAGCCCGCCCGGAACGTGGCTGACCAGGGCGACGACGATAGCCAGGGCATAGCCCAGGAAAAACATCGGATAGGCCGCAGGATCGGGCGCGGGCAGGAGAACGAACAGCGCCGCACTGGCAGCCGCCAGATCGAGCACCGCGATGCCGGTCATCGCGGCATTCTGCCCCACGCTGGGCAGCGGCGTATGCCATCCCCCCAGATTGATCGACCGCAGCCCGAAATGCCGCACGAGCATGGGAATGAGGCACAAGGTCAGCACCACGAGACCAGCCACATGGAGCCAATGCAGCGACAATCCCCATTGGCCGAGCGGCAGCACCTGCGTGCTGAGCGCCGCAGCCAATCCCGCAAGCAGAATGACCCCGTTCCAGAAGCTGAAGCTCGCCAATGCGATCACGCTGCCGATTTCCCCGGTGCCGAGGCCCGCCGCGCGATAGACACGATAACGGGCCGATCCGCCCGTCAGCAGGGCAAGCCCGAGATTGTGGCTCAGCGTATAGCTGGTGAAGGATGCCAGCGCATAAGTCCGCCAGGGCAGGCGGCGCCCGATCACGCGCAGGGCGAACCGATCGTACAAGGTCAGCATCAGATAGCTGCCCCCGGTCAGCAGCATGGCGATCATGAGTTGACCCGCCGACACCATATGAAACGCATGGCGGATTTCGCGCGGACGGACCGAATGCAGCAGATCGTAAAGTGCCGTGAGCCCCGCCGCGGCGATAACCAGCGCGGCCAGGATCGACAGGGGGCGCTTGTGTTCGCGCACCCATCCCACGACATGCCAGAACCCGGTCATACCCGTGTCCACTCCTGATGCTTGCAGATCAGGCCGCCCAGAATGCAGCCGGAAATGCGCAAACGGTTGGGGTTCATGACTTCGATGGTCGAATAGAACCGCCTCCCTTCATCAGGCACATAGACCTGCCCCGTCCACCGCCCGTTGCCGGTGTGGCGATAATCGTTGAGCAATTCAGTGCCGATCAAGGTCGTCACCCCAGCCTCGCGCGCATCGGTCACCGCTTCCGCTCCGGCCCAGACGATATCGCCGCACAATTGCTCTCCGCAACTGCGCGTGCGCACATGCAGGGTGCCACGGGGATTTTGCCAGACGCCAATCGGCGTTTCCATGGCCGCTGCGTGCGCAGTTGTCGATAGCGCCAGAACCAGCGCCGCAATCAGCATTCTCATTGTATTGGCTCCTTGCTAGCTGCGTTTCCGGCCTGTTGGATGGCCGGCAGGATCACCGCTTCGAGAGTGGCATCGTCGGAATGAAGCTTGTGCCCGCCCGGCAGCGTGATGCGCCGCACGTTCGAGCCGTAAAGTTCGGGGCACAGGCTGTTCGTTTCCTCCATGCCGCGAACGCAGGTGACCGGGACCCAGTTCAATCTCGATGCCGTGGGATAGGCCCGCTGATCGGGGGTTTCCAGCCCGGCAAGCTCGATGGGCGATGCCCGGAAGACGATATCGTTCCCCGGCACCACCAGCACCACCGAACGGATGGGCGCGCGCTCCGGCGCGGTGAACTGGGCAAGCCCTGCATGCACCATATCCGCCCCGAACGACTGGCCGATCAGCACCACCGCATCCGTCCGGCCCAGCGCCATGGCGCGTTGCATCGCCTGGCGGATCAATGCGGCCGTTTCCTGCGGCGTCCGCCGCGCCGAGAAATAGCGCAGCGAATTGACCGTCACCACCGCATAGCCCCGCTCGTTCAAGCGCCGGGAAATCTTCGGCGTCATTCCGAAACGGTTGCCCATATCGCCCGACAGCATGACGATGGCCGGTTTGCCCGGCCCCGCCGATGCCGATGGCATGTCGTTGAACACAGGCCCGCAATAGTATCCCGCATCGAGATAGATTCCCATGGCGACGGCCACGATCAACAGGACAGCGAGCAGCACCTTTTTCATACGACACCTTCCTGCAATTGGGCGGTCACCGATGCATAATCGCCGTTGAAGTGATGGGCTCCGGGCAGCACTTTCCGGGTCACCACGGCGGGATCGAGCAGATCGCAGGCGCTGCCTTCTTCCCGTGCGCCGCGCAGACAGAGGATATTCATCCCCTTCAATCCGTGGATCGCGGGCACGGTCGGCAAAGCTTCCCCGCCGGAATAGTTGAGCCAGCTGCCGAGATGAAACTGGAAGTCGGCTTTGCGGTCGAGACCGATCAGCGCCAGCTTGACGATATGGCCGCGCATCTCCGCCGGCATGGCGTTCACCGCGAACGGCAGCGCATCCGCGCCGAACGAATACCCCACCACAATCGCCTTTGCCCGGTTCCAGCGCTTTCCGTAATGCGCAAGGATCGCGCCGAGATCCTGGCCCATCCGCGCAGGCGGTTTCGCGTTCCAGAAATAGCGCAGGCTATCGATGCCGACGACGGGAATGCCGCGCGCCGCGAGCAGACTGGCCACGCTTTGATCCATGCCCGCCCAGCCGCCATCGCCCGAATAGAGCACCGCCATGACATCGCTCATGGGTGCCCGTGGATCGGTCACGATATTAAGCGGCAGGCCAGCGGTTGCGGAAGGCGCGGACAGCTTGTCGAAGGCCGCGTCGAACCCGGCAAGCCAGTTCGCCCCATCCGCAGAGCCATGGGCCGTCTTGGGCAGTTCGACCAGTTCCCCTTGCGGAATGGCCCTGACCGATCCGCGCACGGCTTCGGCACTGGCGGCCGGATCGCCCTGCTCTTGCAACACTATCCATGGGGCAGGCAGCGCCTTGGCCCCGAACTGCCATCCCGGCTGCGGCCCCGCAATCGGCGATGCCGTGAAGCCCTTGGCCGCACACCAGGGTTTGACACCGGGCAGGCGAGGGCTGAAACCGAAAGAAATCGCCCCGCGATAAATCCCGGCCGGCGCTTCTGCGAGCGCGACGAAAGACAAGGTTGCCCCCGCCGAATACCCCGCCACGACCGGCTGCAGATAGTCGCTGAAGCCCGCGCGATTCTGAATCTTTTGCGAAAGCGCGACCAACGCGAAATTGGGATTGATGCATTTGCTTGCCCGGTCGGCTTCCAATGCCTTGAGGAAAACCGGCGCCGATATGCCCGCCACCAGCGCGCCCTTGGCCGCCATGGCGTGGGCCATTCTCGCGGCCCCCTGATTCCATCCGTCATCTCCGGACAGCAACAGCACGACACCGCGTACCGCGCCACTGGGTTGGTAGAGCGACACCTGGCCGAAAGGCTTTTCTGCGAATGCTGTTTCGCTGCCATCGCCCACTTGGGTCTTTCCGGCATAGCCTGCCGGATCGGCGGAGCGGAGAATGGCGGCCACTTCGCTGCCGTTCATTTCACGCCACGCCATCGGCGCCGCCACCACCGCAGCGGCGGCTACCAGCAATCCGATTTTCAATGGCGTGATCATTCACATTCATCCCGGCACTTTATGCGAAAAGAATAGGTCGCCGAACCGGTCGAAAAGCTGGCGCGAGGATTACGATATTGTCATGTGACGGCCATCCCGTGGTTGCCCCCGGAAAGTTAGAAGAACCCATCCAGAGCGGGGCTCCTTCCCTCAGGCCTCGCTCTGGAAATTCGGTCTGTGTCCTTCCGCGCAGTGCGGATTTTCAGGAGTGAGAACTATGTCACGCCTTCAAACTGTTATCGGCCTCGGCATTGCGTCGGCCATGATGTTGACTGCTCCGGCCTTCGCCGCCGCCCCTGCGACCGCGAAGACTGCAACCACCGCCAAGACGACCACGACCGCAGCCAAGCCTGCGACGACTGCGGCCAAGCCGGCCGCTGCGAAACCGGTTGCCGCGAAGCCGGTCGCCAAAACCGCGGCGAAGAAGACCGCCGCAGGCGGAAACTACGCCAAAGCGACCCTGAAGAACGGCAAGACCGTGACCTATAATTGCAACCTTGCGGGCAACAAGAGCAAGCAAGCCTGCAAGAAATAATTTTCCGCACCTGCCCAATCCGGCACCACCATACCCGTCCGGTTCTCCGTCCCCCCAACCCAGGAGTCCGCCGGGAGAAATGACGCCGGATCAGGCAGGGTATTCCTGCCCGAACCCCTTTCGAGCAGCGAGTGGAAAGATCGGGCCGGATGGGCAGATGCTCATCCGGCCCGATCCCTTTTGGCGGCGGCGCCGTCTGGCGGTAGAGCGAAAGCGTTCCGCGCAGCAAAAGCACTCCAGACGAAGAGCCACTCCCCCGTCCGCCCCGGTTAACGCTCCGCCAGCGCAACACCGCAATCCCCACTACCGGGCTACGGCCCGTCGGGCGCAGTGCAGCCCCCTGGCGCGGTAGAGCCCCCCCCCTGACCCGACCCGATGCCGCCTCGGGCTGATTGAGCGTGTAACAACACCGCCGCCACTCCCGGCCCTGATGCGCCGAAGCCGGCACGCCCAAAGAAAATGGAGGCCTGCCTTACAGCAAGCCTCCATCCATTCGCGTTCAGAATTGCTGGAATACGGTCTTAGTGCTTGGGGGCCGGCGGTGCAGCCGGCTTGGGAGCTGCGGCGGGTGCCTTTGCTGCCGTGTGATGCGCCTTGTGATGAGCCTTGCGCGGGGCCTTCTTGGCGTGCGCCCGGTGATGCTTTTTCGCATGAGTCCGGTGATGTTTCGCCGTCTTATGGGCCGCCTTGTGGCTGGCCTTGGCAGCATGCGGTGCCTGCGAGGGGTTCATACAATTGTCGGTGACCGTTTTCGAACACAGCGGCACCGATTGTCCTGCCGGAGCGGCATTTGCCACCGTCGCCCCACCCAGCATCATTGCGGCCATCAGCATCAAAGTCTTCTTCTTCATGATCTACTCCTTTGCGTCAGACGAGAGCCGCTCGATTGCCGCCGGTCTCGCTAACACCGAGAATGCAGTCCCCCCATTCCGAAGTCACCTTAACCTTCTGCCATCTTTGCAAAAGGGGCGTTGCAGCATGAATCGCGCATGGCGATCCTGCCCGCTTATCGGGCATTCTGTATTTTATATTTTAAAACATGGTATTAGAGAAATACTTCCGGCAAATTGGTCATTGCCGCATACGACCCTCACCCCTGCTCGCCTCCCGTTGCCGCCCGCGCGCAGATGACAAATCTTTCATACTTGTGCTGCGGAGGAAAAAACGCAGGCCGCCATTCGGCCAAATCGCCCCTCTTGCAGCAAATTCCGGGCAGGCTCCGAGCCTGCGATTTGCTGCGCACAAAATCCTGCCTGCCGCAGGACAGAACCGGCGCGCAATCCGACACTCAGTTAACGATATAAGTAATCGTGAAGCAGGCGCAGACCATCAGGATCATCGCGGTGATGAAACTGATATCGGCCAACTGTTCCAACCGGTGCAGCCGTTTGGAACCTGCCACCCGGAGCGCGAAATAGGATGTCAACATCGCGATCAGGAACAACAGGGAATCGAGCGCCAGCAGATCGTCGGCAATCGTCGCGTGATGGCGCACCGATACGAGAACCTGCAGGATACCGATCCCCGTCAGGCACACCCCCACCATGCCCGCCGCAATGGGGCAGATCAGCCGGCACGTGCGCGCATCCAGTTCAATCCTCGAACGGCGACTGACCATAGACGTTTCTACTGGGGTGGAGAGGGTGGGAAACCGTTCGCGACATCGCTTCATCGGGAAAAGAGGGGCTTCATCCGCTTCCTTCAGGGCTGCGGGGTATAACGCACATAAGGGATGAATGGCCCCAGGCTCACCGAGCCATTCGGCATGTGCGTTGCGAGATCGACAAGTTGCAGCGTATCGGCATTGCACAACCGGTCGGCATGCGCGTCGATCACCAATGCACGGTCGCCGCGCAGGAGGTTTGCGCCCGTGCGGGGCCGATTGACATAGATCGCCCCGCCCATATCTTCGTAGACGATTGCTGTCCCGTTGATGACGCGTGACGAACGGATCTGATTGAGATTGAGGCAATCGACAGGCCCAGCGGCCATACGCCGGGCAATAATCCGCGCGAGTTGCGCCTCGGGATGCTGTTCGTGCCCCAAGGCATTCGCCGCAACCGGCATCGTCGCTGCACCGATCAGCAAGGAAAGCACAATGGGGAAACGCATGGCCTTTCTCCTGCCAACAGCCCCCCGCGCCACCTACGCCCATCCGCGGATGAATGCACTGTCCGGATGATTAAACTTCGGTAATCCCCTGCCTCCTCCCTCAGCTGTTCATGAGGGCGCGCAAGGCATCGATGTCACGCAGTTGCAGCCCGCCATAGCAAATCGTCAGCAAACCCGCCCGCTCGAACGCGGCGAGGTGCGCGTTCACCGTCTTGCGGGTAAGGCCGGTCATCTCCCCCAATTGCTGCTGTGACAGGCGGATCGTGTTCCCCCTGTCTTCGGCCAGTTCGGCAGCGGCGATCAGGCGCGCGGCGAGGCGCTGCCTGGGCGGTAGAGTGATCGCTTCCACCATCATGTGCAACGCATGGCGCAGATTGGCATAAGCGGAATTGGCGATCACTCGCCAGATTTCGGGATGACGTTCCGCGATGCGTTCCAACGCGGCTTCCGTTACGCGCAACACCCGCCCCGGTTCAACGCAGATCGCCGTCGCCAACCGAGGGCCGCCACTGATGCGGGTAGCATGGCCCAGCACCGCCCCCCTCCCCGTTTGGCCGATCATCACATCCCGATCCCCTGGCGCGGTGCAGTAGGAATGGAATTCTCCGTCGATCACCACCGACAATCCGCGCAGATCGTCCCCTTCCCCTTGCGCCCATTCCCCCGGTGCCAGGCGGACAAGCCGCCCTTCCGCCAGCAATTCCTCCGCCAGCAACGGCGAAAAGCCCCGCAACCAGTCCGCCTTGTGCAACACGGAAAGGGCAGCCGCGCGATCTTCGTTTTTCATCGGCGAATTGTAACGAAAGTGGCATTCCGAAGCAAAGGAATCGTCTATTTTTCACGCTCGGAAATAGAGCAAGGAGAGGAATCGGAATGAGCGACCGCACCGCCAGCGCCCTGTCGGCCGTGGCACCAGCCAACCACAACGCCCCGCGCGCCGAAGCGGCCGCACCCTTGGGCCTCGACCGGGAGGACAAGAGCCTCGACTGGAAGCAGCTCGCACCGCTGATCGCGCGCGAAGGCCGCTATCCGGTACTGCCGCGCCTGACCCCGCGGCAGGAACTGGCGCTGCTGTGCCGCACGCTGTTCCGCGAAGGGTATAACGATCATATCGCGGGCCACATCACCTATCGCCAGCCGGATGGCACCTTGCTGGTCAATCCGTGGGAATTGACCTGGGATGAAGTAACCGCGAGCGACATGGTCCACCTCGATTCCGATGGCCGGGTGCTGGAAGGGGACTGGAACGTGACACCAGCGCTCAACATCCATCTCGATCTGCATAACTTGCGCCACGATATCGGCGTGGCAATTCACAATCACCCGGAATGGGGTTCTGTCTGGGCAGGCGCCCAGCGCATTCCGCCGATTTATGACCAGACATCATCCTTCGTCGAAGGCGATCCGCTGCTGTACGACGAATACCGTGGCACGGTGAACGATCGCGAAGCCGGGCGCAGCGCGGTGGAACGGCTGGGCGACAGCAAATGGGCCTTGCTCGCCAATCACGGTGTGTTCGTCGTCGCGCGCGATATCCGGCAAGCGCATCTTCGCGCGATCACGCTGGAATGGCGCTGCAAGCTTGCCTGGCGGATCGAAGCGATTGGCGGCGGCGTGCCCGTGGCGCCGGAAATCGCGGGCGCGTTGGGTTCCCGCACCGATACCGCCGGTTTCCCCTTCATGTGGGAAGCCATGGCACGGCGCGAAATCCGCCGCGATCCGGGCGTGCTGGATTGAGCAAGGAACGGCAAGCGGGAGAGAGGACGATGCCAACCGATCATCTGACAGAACAGGCGGATGGGCCGACCCCGGCACCTTCTGGCACCCCCACCGGCCGCCAGCGCATCGCCCTCTTTCGGGCGGGCGATGCCACTGCGCTCGATCATGAAACGATGCCCTTCGTGGGCGTCGATGCCGATGTCATGGCAGGCTTTGCCAGGATGGCCGCGGGTTGCCCCGATCCTGCCGATGCCTCGCACACCACGATCCTGTTCCAGTCGGGCGGCGATCCGGGAGTGAGCCTGTGCCACGCCTGGTTCAAAAGCGGATTCATCTCCCCCCGCCACAGCCACGATGCGGACTGCATCTATTATATTCTGGCAGGAGAAGCCCGCTTCGGATCGGCGCGGCTGGGCAAGGGGGATGGAATCTTCATCCCCGCATCGCAAGGCTATGTCCTCGAAGTGGGGGAAGAGGGATGCGAACTGCTCGAATTCCGTAACGCGGCGCAGTTCAACATTCACTTCAAGGGCAACGATCCCGCCCATTGGGACAAGATCGCCCAATCCTACGCCGCGCATACGTCCAATTGGGAAAGCGAAATCCCGCCTTCCCAGCGTGAACCCGCTGCCTAAGCTTTTGGGGGCAATCCGTCATACGGCGGACTTGCCCCCTTGGCATCGCGCCTTGCTGGCCCCAGCCCGTTATTGCGCCGCAGCCATGCCGCCCGCCATCGCGCCACATTCATAAGCTGCATCGTCGGGCGCGCTGGTCATATCCTTGTAGCGCTGCATCCCGTCGGGCCATTGGGTGACGTTTAGCCCGCTGTCCGCCCGGTAATAGCCCGCCACATCCGCATTCCACGGGGCAATCGCAGCGATTTCGCGCTGGAGGTTCGCGTTATAGGCGTCGAGCACTTCGTGCCGCAGATCGATCCACGCCAGATCGTCCCGCTCCATCCGTGCCAGATGACGCAGGAAATAGGCCACCTGACATTCGATATTGGCCAGGATCGAACCGTTGTTGGTGTTCGGGCCATAGAGCATGAACAGATTGGGAAAGCCCGACACGGTAATCCCAAGATAAGCACGCGCGCCTTGCGCCCATACCTCGTCCAGCCGCTGCCCCCCGCGTCCACGCACGGGAACGGCGGACAGGAAACGGGTGGTCTGGAAACCCGTGGCGAGGATCAGCACATCGGCCGGATGATGGCCGCCATCGGCAGTGACCAGCCCATCCGGTTCGATCCGGGTGATCGCTTCGGTCACCAGATGCACGTTCGGCCGGTTGAAAGCCGGGAACCAGTCGCTCGAAACCAGAGGCCGCTTGCCGCCGAAAGCAAATGCGGGGGAAAGGTGGCGGCGCGTCTCCTCATCCGCCACCGTACTGGCATTCTGCGCGCATTCCGCCGCCGCGAAATCGAGCAAGGCGGTATCCTGCATCTTGCACATAGCATCCACCCATTGTGCAACCCGTGTGCGCTCCGCTTGCAGCAATGCGGGATCGGCCGAAATCGCGGCCTGTTCTTCCGGAGTATAATCCGCCTCCCGCGCGCGGACATGGTTGGGGGTGCGCTGGAAAACCGTCAGTTTTCCAGCCATCGGTGCGATTTCAGGCACGAACTGCACCGCGCTCGCCGCGCTGCCGATCACCGCGATCCGCCGCCCGGCCAACGGCACATCATGGTGCCAGCGGGCCGAATGCATGACCGGTCCGGCAAAGCTGTCCAGCCCCGGAAGCGCGGGAATGTTGGGCTCGTTGAACAATCCCACCGCGCTGACCAGCACTTCGGCTTCCAGTGTCTCGCCATCGCTTAACGATACGCGCCACAGGCTTTGCGCCTCGTCCCACACCGCCCCTTCCACGCGCGTGCCGAGCCGCAGATGCGGACCAAGGCCATGCTGCGCGGCAAGCTCTTCCAGATAGGCGAGAATTTCCGGCTGTGTGGCATAGCGCGATTGCCAATCGGCCTTCTGCGCGAAGGAAAACGAATAGAGCACCGAAGGCACATCACAGCGGCATCCGGGATAAGTGTTATGCCGCCAGGTGCCGCCCACGCCATCGGCCTGCTCGACAATGGTGAAAGCGTCGTGCCCAGCCTCCTTCAGCTTGATCCCCGCGCAAATCCCGCCGGGGCCGGCACCGACGATCAAAATCCTTTTCATACATCGCTCTCTTTTTAACTTTACAGTTTCGTTTTATTTTTTGACACGGTACGTTGTCAATGCACTTCCGCACCGGGTTGCCACCATGCAGCGGATTTGCCGCCACGACTGGAAGTAAGCGAAGGATCGAACTGCTCGTGCACAAGAAACAGGACCGCAAGTGACAGGCAGCACGAAGCGAGCCGGGAAGCGCGGAGGCAGGCCACGCCGCGATGAGATCGAAGGGCGGCTGCATCATCTCTTCGACACCGCGGCGGAAATCTTCGCGCACCAGGGCTTTGCGGGGGCATCGATCGATCGGATCGCCTCTGCCGCGCACGTGGGCAAACCCACGATCTATGCTCGCTATCGCAACAAGGCTGGTCTGTTGAAAGCGGTGATCGAGCATGTGCTCACGCACCGCCTCGTCCCCATAGACCGGCCGATTACCGCACGAACCGCTCAAGGGGCGTTGGCCGAACAACTCTCCAACATCATTGCTGCTTCCATCGAACCGGGGTTTCTCGATCTCTTTCGCCTTTACCTGAATGAAGGCCCCCGTTTCCCCGCGCTATTCGAAGCATTTTCGCCGCAGGAGCATACACATCGCCTGCTGGTGGAGCAGATGATGCGGCATGAAGCTTTTCGCGATCTGCGGGTAAGTTTCGATGAAGCGGCGCGTACCATGCTCGCCATGGCTGGCATGCTGGTGACGATGGCTGCGGCTCAACCCGGCTACCGTGAAACCCTCTCACCCATCGATGAGGCCGCGCGGATTGTCGATGTGTGCCTCTATGGGCTCATAAAGCGGGAGTGAGGGAAACCGCAGCCGAAAAAAATGAAAGCTGCGGGAACGCCGATCCCATCTGGGGACCGAATCCAATTCATAAAAAAATCGCCCGGCAACACATGGCTGCCGGGCGATGGAACATCGTGAGATCAATCCTTTCCGCCGAATGCGTAGCGCACACGCACACCATACATACGCGGTTCGCCATACATTTGCGATTGCGCGCCGATGGTCTGATAAACGCCCGTATTGGTGATGGCGTATTCCTTGTTCGTCAGGTTGGTGCCGAACACCGAAATGTCGAAATTGCTGCCCATGACATTGCGCCAATCGACCGAAGCGTTAAGCAGCCCGAACGCTGGCAGATGGACGCCCGGTTCCATAGTCGCACCGTTGGGGAATTTTTCGACATAGAGCGGTGCGGTATCCTGCGCATCCGTCCAACTATAACTGACATAGAGACTGATATTACCCGTCTTTTCCGAAGTCGGGATTTGCAACCGGCCATAGACCGACAGGATATTCGGCGACAGATACTGCAGTGGACGGCAGCTCATATCCACATTGCCATATCGGAGATCGGCGGGAGTCTGCGACGTACAGTCATAAACGCCCGAGTTGGAATAATACTTGAACGATTTGTAATGGGACGACAGGTGACTGTAGTTCGCGCCCAGTTCGAGGATGCTGACCGGCTTGATCATCGCCTCAACTTCGATCCCCTTGATGATAGCGGATGCCGTGCTGAGCGTGATCGCACCGTTCCCGCCGGTGGTCATATTCCTGTCCCCGGCGGCACGCTGGATCTTGCTGTAATCGAGATAGAAGCCGTTGACATTCAGACGAACCGGAACGCTCCCGACCTTGAAATCGGACTTGAACCCGGCTTCATAGTCAGTAACGAATTCGGGGCCGAAGGTCTGCGTATCCGAATAGACCGCATAAGCGTTGAAACCACCTGCCTTGTATCCGCGCGAAACCTTGGCATAGAGCATCAGATTGTCGACCGGACGGTAATCAAGCCCGATCATCCACGTACCGGCGGAATCCTTGCGTGACGATCCGAAGAAGCAATCCTGATCGGGATTGGTGGTTGTCTGAGTTTTCCAGGAACAACTTACTAGGGTTCCCGGTGCAGGTCCGATATAGCCAGCCGTCGGCGCATAGCTATACGAAATGTTGCTTCCGCCGACCTTGTCCCAGGTGTAGCGATACCCGGCGGTCAGCCGCAAACGATCGAGCGCAGGCGTCAAGGCCCCGAAATCGAGCGTCGCCTGGGCATAGAGCGCCTTGGATTCGCTCCAGCTCTGAATCTTTCCAAGCCCGATCCTACACCCTGTGCCCGATGTCGGCGCACTGCAAACAGTGGTGGCATAATTGATCATGTCGCCACCGGGCTTCTGCTTGAAGTAGAAACCGCCCAGCGTGTAGGTGAGCTTCTTGTCCAGCGCTTCGCCCTGCAATTGCAGTTCTTCGGTATAGACGCGGAAGAAATCGCGCGGCGATGTGCGGCTTTCGACCGTTTCGCCCGTGTCATAGACCGGGGCTATCGTCGCATCCGAGTCAGACGCATAAAACGATTTGAGATAGGCGTAGCTCGCAATATTGCGCAGTTTCAGCCCTTCCGCCAATTGAATATCGGTCGTATTCGAAACACCCCAGGTGACGATCTTGGCGAAATCATCGATGCCATGGGCTGTCTTGCGGATGCCGAGATCGTTTTGTTTCGCGATCAGACTATTGAGATAGTTGGCATCGAACGTGTATCCATAAGCGTTCAATGCCGTCAAATAATTGGTATTGAAGCTCTTGGCGATGGTGCCGCTGCCATGGGTCTTGGAATACCCATAATAGGCCATCGTATAGTTGGAAATGGAATCGGTCGGATCCCACTGGATGCCGACGCGCGCCATCCGCCAGTGCTGATTGTCCCGATCCTTGTGCCAGTTCACGTCTTCGGTGAAGCCGTCACGATCACGGCCAGAACCCACAATGCGAATTTTGAGACGCTCGGAGATCGGGATGTTTATCACCCCTTCCAATTCCTTCATATTGTAATTGCCGTAAGCACCCTGGACATACCCTTCGAACTTATCGGTGGGCTTGTTAGGGGTCAGCAGGATCGCGCCGCCCGTAGTGTTGCGGCCGAACAGTGTCCCCTGCACCCCGGCCAGAACCTGCACGTTCTGCAGATCGACGAAATTGCCCGGTCCGCCTTGGCTGCTGAGCGTAAACGCGGCGGGCAAGGGCACTTCGTTCATATAGACCACGACGGCGGGGGAACCCTGGAACGCCGCGCTCTGCCCACGCATGGATGGCGACATCACATCGCGGGAGGCCTGGCCGTTCGGAGCAATCACCAGCGAAGGCACCGATGCCTGCAAATCCTGCATCTGGGTAACACCCCGTTCACGCAAGCTGTCGGCCGACAGGGCCGTGATCGCAATCGGGACTTCCTGCAGCTTTTCTTCACGCCGCTGCGCGGTGACGATGATTTCACGAAAACCGGAATTGGTGGCTCCGGTTTGCGCGTCCTGATCCTGCGCCGCAGCGGTGCCTGGCAACAAAGCGCCCGAAGCGACCAGTATGGAAGTCGTCAAAAGATGCGCGAATGCTTTCCTCATCTGGCATACCCTCCTCGTCCATTTCCCGGCTCTTGCGATCATTCGGCCGGCGGCAGGGAGATTAAGTCAGCGGAAGAATAATTAAGGCATCCTATAAATAAGGCTGTGAATTATAAATGCCTTTACCTTACATACTGTTGCCGCATTGCAAGATAAATTGCCTCTGGCCGCACTAGCGTAAAGCCCAGCAAATCGCACCATTCGCATGCGTCGGCAGGCTATGCAGCACAGATTTTTTGCGCAGCAAAAGTGCAGCAAAACGCGCTGCTGGTCCCCGCTTGCATATGGGCAGGTTAACCGTGGACACGCACCAGAATCTTGCCTCCGGGACTACGTCCCGTAAGGCAGGCAGCAAGCGCTTGCGGCGCCTGCTCCAGCCCTTCGTGGATCTCTTGCCGGTAGACCAGTTGGCCGGCGCGCCACATCCGTGCGATGTCGGCGCGGAATTCGGGATATTCGTCATCGTGATCCAGCACCACGAAACCCTGGATACGCAGCCGCTTGGCCAGGATCAGACCGGTGGGGAGAATGCTATGTTCCGTGCCGCCGTATTCCGCCGCCATTCCGCAAACGATCAGCCGCCCGAACGGCTTCAAGCGGTCGAACACCGGGCGCTGGATCGCACCGCCCGCATTGTCGAAATAGATATCGATCCCGGCAGGCGTCAACCGGTCGAGCGCTTCGCCGATATCGCCTTGTGCGCGATCGATACAGGCATCCGCGCCCAATTCCTCCGTCACGAAGCGGCACTTTTCCGCACCGCTGGCAATGCCGATCACCGTCAGCCCGTCGGCCTTGGCCATCTGCACCACCAGCATACCGACCGCCCCTGCCGCGGCCGAGACCACCATCACTTCGCCCTTGCGCGCCGCGCAATAATGGCGGTAGCCAACCCAGCCGGTGAATGCCGAACGCCCGACGATGGCAAGGTCCGCCTCAATCGGCAATTCCGCCAGGTCGAGACGGAGCGAGGCATCGCCATCGACCGCTTCGTAATCCTGCCAGTACCGCCCGCCGAAGATATAGTCGCCCGGCGCAAAACTAGGATGGCGCGAGGCGATCACTTGCCCCACCGTTCCCCCCGCGAAAGGCGACATGGAGGGAACGATGCCCGCACGCATACGCTCGCCGACCTTGATCCGCGTAGGATCGGGCAGCGCATCGGCGGACGTGTCCATGCGCCCGGCAGACCCGTCGTTCGCCACATCGGGCTCCGCCCCGGCATAAGGCAGCAGCGGCCGCACACCGGGTGAGATGCTGATGTAATGCGTGCGCATCAGCACCTGCCCTTCGCCCGGTTCGGGCATGGGCAATGTCACCAGTTCGAAATTCTCCGGCGCGGGAATCGGCCCCATGGCGGAGGCGATACGCCAGCACCGGTTCACGGCAGCACCCTGCATCCCGTCCGTACTCGCGATCATGATCCGGCTCCTTTCACCACCAGCGCCTGCGGCCCCCACAGGGACCAGGTCGGGCCATAACGGCACTCCACAATCTCCAGTTCGGACAGGAGATCGAACATCCGCCCTATGAAAATCACCGCTTCCTGACGGGCGATGTTCATCCCCAGGCATTGGTGAATGCCGAAGCCAAAACCCATGTGCAGCTTGCCTTTGCGATGGATATCGAAACGGTGCGGATCGGCGAATACCATAGGATCGCGATTGGCCGCACCCGGCAGCACATAAACGTTCTGGCCCTTCTCCAGGAACTGTCCATGAAGTTCCACACCATCGCCGCGCACAATGCGTTGGCTGAGTTGTATCACCGTCTCCAGCCGCATGACTTCTTCGATCGCTGGCGGCAGCAGATTGCGATCCGCACGGACCTGCGCGCGCACATCGGCATGACGGTGCAGCACGACGACGATATTGCCAAGCCAGCGCACCGTCGTATCGAGCGCGCCCAAAAACAGGTTCACCAGATTGTCGAGCGCGATAGCAGGGGTGATTCCGTTGCGCCCTTCCGCAGCGACCATCAGGCTGACAAGATCGGCCGGTTCCTCTCCATCAGCCAGGCGCGCGCGCCGGTTTTCCGCCTCCGCATGAAGGAAAGCATAGACTTCGCGCTTCGCGATCTGCCCAACGTTCCCCGGATCACCCTTCTCCAGCACGAGCAATGCGCTGTCCGAAATCATGCGGTTCCAGCGCCGAAAATCGCCACGGCGATCACGCGGAATATCCATCAGCACGGTAATCACTTCGCTGGTGAAACTTTCGAACAGGTGCACCAGATCGATACTTTCGCCTGCCTTGAGCCTTTCCGCTGCCGGAACCAGCAGGGCATCGGCAATCCGCTGCATCCCTTCGCCCATAGCGGCCACCGCCGACAGCGCCGTGGGCCTGGCCCACACAGCGCGAATCTTGTGGTGCAGGGGGCCGTCCGTCACCAGCATCGCTTCGGGGGCGAAGGATTCCGCCACGGGCGTCCCTTCGTTGGCGAAAGCGTTCGCGTCGGACAGCACCTTCTTCACATCGTCGTAGGACGAAACCAGCCAGCCGTTGAGCGTATCGCTCCAAACCACAGGTCCGGCTGCCCGCACACGTTCGTGTTCAGACGATGGCACCGTTGCACTGGCTGTTGTCAAATCCAGTTCCATGTGCGCGTTCCCCGTGCCGGAAAATCATCCGGCTTGTGCAGTTTTTGTATGGATGGAGGCCGCTTCGCGAAGAAGGCGGCCCGCACTATCAACTACGTTCGGCCCAGGATGCCGAAGGGCCGGTGGTGTCGACATCTTCGGCCCCCACATAGCCGAGCTTTGCCCGCGCTTCTTCCAGCGGCAAATCGAAGACATCTTCATAACGCGCCATGAAGAATGGGCCGGATTCACGCCCCACGCGCATGCCGCGCTCCACCGCATTCTGGCATACTGGCCAGACATGCGGGTAATGCAGCATGGTGCGCACTGTGTAGCGCAAGTTGACGAACATCGAGAGGACGGAAAGCTCGCCCGCCAGCTCGGCGCCGAAATGCTTGAAATGGGTGGTGATGCGCGCCCAGGCGGGCACCAGTTCGCCCATGTAGTTGAAATCGCCGCCGGTCATGATGTGTTCGAGATCGTGCGTCTGGCCCGAACGGTAGCGGAAAAAGGCGTACTGCGTTTCAGGCTTGGCCTGTTCGTAGATCACCAGATCGAAATTCTTCGCGATCACATCGCGGTAGAAGATGTGGCCCAGCGTCCCTTCTGCATAGTCTTTGAAATCGTCCGCGCCGTAAGTGGACATGAACCCTTCGCTGAACCAGCGGTCGAGTTCGGGATTGCTCTTACGCTCTGCGGCGAACAGTTCCTCAATATAATCCATGTCCTGAAGTTCATCGAGGATGGAAATGATCTCGTACATTTCCGCCTGCGCCGGGCGATCCGGCCCGTTGCGCTTCAGCGTGATCGTCGCCATCCAGTCCCGCATGCGCGGGTGATTGAGGTATTTGGACGAGCTGACAAGGACACTGCTCTCAGTCGTCAGAGGAGTTACCCCGCGCAAAAGATACGGAACGTCATTCATCCAAATCTCTCCATCATCTCATTCAGGAAAGCGCGCTTTTGCCGCCCTTCGCAAGTCAAATCATCTGCCCGCAATAACCCGCTCATCTTCCGAACGGTATCTTACCGTTCGGATAAAGGCAAGACGCAGATCGGGTTCGCCGGGACGCTGCGCAAGGGATGTGAAATTGGCCCACCGCCCGAACATCTTCGCGCGCAAGGGACCTGGCGAAACCGGCAATCCGGCCGCTCTTCTTCCCGATATCCGAATACTTGCGACCATTTAAACCAACCGCAACCATTGAACGACTTGCCACCTGCCGCGAACGGCATCACTATGCCCGTAATCAAGGGGCACCCCTTCGCCTGATCGAATAAACAAACCACAGGCGAAGACTGCGATGAAAGGGAACTAAGAGACCGGGCAACCGGACAGGGAGAGGAGAGGTTCCATGAATAGGTTGGCATCCGCACGCCTTGCGCTTGCGAGTTCCGTATGTCTTTTCGCCTACATCCCATTGGCTCACGCACAGGAAGCGTCAGACCGCACCGAAGCGAGCGGCGTAGAGAGCGGGGATATCATCGTTACCGCCCGCCGGCAGGAAGAACGGCTGCAGCGCGTCCCGATTTCGATCACGGTGATTGACGATCGCGCCCTTGCCCGTGGGGACATCACCAGCATGAAGGATGTGCAGTATCGCACCCCATCGCTCAGCGTCTCCACCAACAACACCCGCAACACCGACAACTATTCGCTGCGCGGCATCGGCACCACATTCGGCACCGATCCGGCTGTCGTTGCGTATTTCGCCGAAGTGCCCATGCCCGGCGGCGGCGGCGGTTCTGGCACCTTGTTCGATCTGGCCAATGTGCAGGTTCTGAACGGCCCGCAAGGCACGCTGTTCGGCCGCAACACCACGGGCGGCGCGGTCCTGTTCGAACCCAAGCGCCCGACGGACAAACTGGAAGGCTCCGTCCAGGTCGGTTACGGGAGCCACAACAATTTCGAACAGCAGGCGATTGTCAACGTCCCGCTTATTCCGGGGGTGCTCGCCGTGCGCGCGGGGGTCAGCCATCGCACTCGCGACGGGTTCACCAAGGACATGATCACCGGCCGCGACTATGACAATATCAACTATCTCGCGGCGCGTTTCTCCGTCCTCTTCACGCCGAGCGATTCCTTCGAAAACTTCACCATGTTCAACTACCTCAACCGGAAGGAGCATGGCGGAAGCTCGGTCTTGAATCTGGTCAATCCGGCGTTCTACGGCACGGCATTCGATCCCATCCTGGCGCAGCAGAAAGCCTGGGGTCCGCGCCGGGTCGCCTATGACGGGGCGGAAGCGGACAAACAGAAGATCTTCATGGTGAACAACACCACCCGGATCGATCTGGCGGAACATATCAGCCTGAAGAATATCCTGAGCTATTCGACATTCCGCGCCGATGTGCGCACCGATCCCGACGGATCGTTGATCCATGGGATCGTCTATTATCCCACCGGCGAGCCGGGCGGGTTGCAGAACAATGGCACCCCCGCCTTCAACCAATTCACCGAAGAACTGCAGCTGTCCGGAAAATCGCTGAACGACATGCTGGATTGGTCGGTGGGCGCCTATTACCAGCACAATACGCCGAAGAAGAACCTGACATCGCAGGAAACGATCATTTTTGGCGTTCCGACAGTCAATTACTCGCAAGGCGACAAGCTGACCACGAAGGCCGCCTATGCACAGGCGACGCTGGATTTCGGCGCATTCAGCCCCGCGCTCGCAGGGCTCAAGCTGACAGGCGGCATCCGCCGGACGCATGACCGGCGCCAGGATTATCTCAACCGCTACTTCGTCGATCTGCCGGGCCAGCCCTGCCAATACGTTCCGGGCAGCAACCCCGATTGCCGGTACGATTTCCCCGCGAAATCGTTCAAGGCGACGACTTATACCCTCGGCCTCAATTATCAGGTGAGCGAGGCCAGCATGCTCTACGCGACCATGCGGCGCGGGTTCAAGAGCGGCGGGTTCAACACGCAGGCGCCGCCATCGGCCAGCTACAGCGTCTTCGGCCCCGAACAGGTCGACGATATCGAAATCGGCGCCAAGACCCGCACCCATCTGGGCGGCATGCCGGTCAGCGCCTCGGTCGCGGTGTTCCGCGACAAGTTCAAGGATATCCAACGGGTGCTGCTGTTCCAGGTGGACGGCAATCTCGCCACGTACATCGTCAACGCATCGCAGGCGACCATCAAGGGCGTCGAGGCGCAAGTGGACATAAATCCCACGCCCGAACTCCGGTTCGGGGCGCGCTATTCCTATCTCAAATCGAAATACGGGACCTTTCTCGATCCGGTCTCGGGGGCGGATTATAGCGGCCTTCCGCTACCCTATACGCCCAAGCACAAGCTGACCTTGTCGGCGGGCTATACCCGCGATCTGGGGGAAGCGGGAACGATCGATCTGCAGGCCAATTATGCTTACCAGAGCAGCTTCCGCAATCTCGATGCCTTCGATCCCGATATCGTCGTCAAAGGGTATGGCCTGCTCTCTCTTAACGCGGGATGGAACAACATCTTCGGCAGCAATTTCGATGTCGGCGTCTATGCCACCAATGTGACCAACAAGCTCTACCGCATCGGCGGGGGGAACTATTACTACTCGTTGGGCTTCACCACCTCGATCTATGGCGAACCGCGCATGGTCGGGGCACGGCTTACTTATCGGTTCAACGGGCCGTCGAACTAAGGCACGAAATCGCAGTGGCGGGAGGGATGCAGCAGGCGCCCCTCCCGCCCGCCCTGTCAGCGCCCATCAATCGTTCGACGTTGCGGCTGCCTCCAACGAACGCAACTTAAGGCGGGCGATAGCGGCATCCGCCGCGCTCAACCCGCTATCGAGCTGTTCCAGCAGCAAGGCCCGCATGACAGCCTGCCGCCGCGCCTTGCGCCTGTCAGCCACCCCTCTGGCAAACCAGGAACCCCAGGATAGAGGGTTCAAGACCGGCGCGGGATTGAAAGCCAGCAACACATCGTCGGCAACCGCCAGAAGGTCGATCCGCCCATGGACGACCACATCGGCCAGGCTTTTCGCATCGTCGACCAATCCCCGGGACTGATGGCGCGCCATGCTGGCGGCAATCGCCCGCGCCAGTTCCTCGGTGGTCATCACGCGCTGCCTCTTCGTTGTTCGCACCTCCCCCTATACGCAGACTGCCCGCGCGCGACAGAGCCGCGCCGCGTTCGTCCACATGCGTTTGCGCATCACCGCACGGCGAGCGGAGCGGGGGCTTCCAGCAGGCGCTTGATCGCCTGGACAAACGCAGCGGCCACATAACCGTCGATGATCCGGTGATCGCAACTGATCGACAGGTTCATGATCTTGCGCGGCACAGGCACACCGTCCGCCCAGACGCAGCGTTCGAGCACCCGGTGCGGGGCAAGGATGGCGACTTCAGGCCGGTTGGCGATGGGCGTTGCCGCGATCCCGCCAAGCTTGCCGAGCGAGGTGACGGTGATCGTCGATCCGGAAAGGTCCTCCCGCGCGATCTCGCCCGCTCGCGTGCGCATGGCGAGATCGGCAATACACTCCGCAATCTGCCATAGGTCCAGCGCCCCCGCATCGCGCAGCACCGGCACCATCAGTCCGTTATCGGTCTGAGTGGCGATACCGATATCGATGGCATCGAACCGGGTGATGATGTCGCGCGCATCGTCGAAATGGGCGTTGAGCGCCGGAAATTCCCGCAAGGCCCGGCACAGCGCCGCGATCACGAACGGCAGCAGATGCAGGGCGGATCGTTCCCCGCGTTCGGCATTGAGTCTCTGGCGCAGGATTTCCAGTTCGGTGACGTCCACTTCCTCCACATAGGTGAAATGCGGGATGCGGCGCTTGGCTTCTTCCATTCGCCGGGCGATCTGCCGCCGCAATCCGGTGAGTGGGATATCCTCGCCCCCGCTATCCCGCTGAAGCACAGGCGTGACGTGAGACTGGCGACCGAGCAGATAGCGGTCGAGATCTTCATGCCGGACATGCTCCCCATGAATGGGCACTTCGGCCAGATCGATCCCCAGTTCCCGCGCGCGCCGCCGGACAGCCGGAGCGGCGAGGACCGGATGATCCTCCGCAGTGGCCCGCCGGGGCGCTTCCTTGGGAACAGGCGCCGGTTCCGTTGCAAGCGATGTGCGGGCCGGTTGCGCCTGCGGTGCATCGCCCTCACCTTGGGTTTCCAGCACGAACAGAACCGCCCCGATAGCGACCATTTCGCCCGCTTCTCCGCCCCGCTCGCTCAATCTCCCGGCAGCGGGGGCCGCCATTTCCACGGTCGCCTTGTCGGTCATCACCGAAACCACGACTTGCCCTTCGGCCACCGTATCGCCGGTTTCGGCCAGCCATTCGACCACTTCGGCCTCGGCAATGCCTTCGCCGATATCGGGCAGTCTGAATTCGAGCCGCACCATGCCTTACTCCCGCATCAGGCGCTCCAGCGCCTCGCCAATACGGATCGGCCCCGGGAAATAGGACCATTCGAGCGAATGGGGATAAGGCGTATCGAACCCCGTCACCCGCTCGATCGGGGCTTCGAGATGATAGAAGCACCGCTCCTGTACCAGCGCCGACAGTTCCGCGCCGAACCCGCTGGTACGCGTCGCTTCGTGGACGATCAGGCAACGGCCGGTCTTGCGGACGGATGCCTCGATAGTTTCGATGTCGAGCGGGACCAGCGTCCGCAGATCGATCAGTTCGCCGTCCACCCCATGTTCGGCCAGAACCTGCCGCGCGACATGCACCATGGTGCCGTAGGTCAGCACAGTCAGATCCTGCCCTTCCCGCACGATCCGCGCTTGGCCCAGTGGAATGGAATAATAGGCTTCCTCCACTTCGGCATCGGGATGGCCGGCCCAGCTTTTTGCCGGGCGGTCGTAATAACCGTCGAACGGGCCGTTGTAGCACCGCTTCGGCTCCATGAAGATCACCGGATCGTTGTCCTCTATCGCCGCGATCAGCAGCCCCTTGGCATCGCGGGGATTGGACGGGATCACTGTCTTGATCCCGGTGATATGGGTGAACAGGCTTTCGGGCGACTGGCTGTGCGTCTGCCCGCCGAAAATACCCCCGCCGAAAGGCACGCGGATCGTGATCGGACAAATGAAATCTGCGGCGGAGCGGTAGCGGATGCGCGCGGCTTCGCTGATGATCTGGTCCAGCCCCGGATAGATATAATCGGCGAACTGGATTTCCGGCACCGGGCGCAGCCCATAGGCCGCCATACCGATGGACGCACCGATGATGCCGCATTCGGCAATCGGCGTATCGAAACAGCGCTCTTTCCCGAACCGTTCCTGCAAGCCCGCCGTAACCCGGAAAACGCCGCCGAAATAGCCGACATCCTCCCCCAGCACGACCACGCGATCGTCGCGCGCCATCATCGTCTGCAGGGCGCTGTTGATCGCCTGGATCATGCTCATTCCGGCCATTTGAGCTTCCTCTCGCGAATGGCCTGCGCACATTGTTCCTTGAGATGCCAGGGCATCTCTTCATAGACATCCTGAAACATCGTCTGGTCCGGCTGATGCAGGCCATGGCCGAGGATACCGTTCGCCTCCGCCTCTTTCTGCGCTGCCTGCACTTCGTGCGCGACTTCGAGATCCATCGCCGCGTGCCGTTCCGCATCCCAGATGCCCCTGGCGATACAGTGCGCCTTCAAGCGGGTGATCGGATCGCCCAGCGGCCATTCCTGCCGTTCCTGCGCGCTGCGATAGACCGAGGGATCGTCGGATGTGCTGTGCGCTTCGGCCCGATAGGTAAACAGTTCCAGCAGGCTCGGCCCGAGATTGAGCCGCGCCCGGTCGGCGGCCCAGCGGGTGGCGGCATAGACGGCCAGAATGTCATTTCCATCCACCCGGATGCCGGGAATGCCATAGCCGATGGCGCGCGCGGCGAAAGTCGTCCTCTCGCTCCCCGCAAAGCCCGAATAACTTGAAATCGCGTACTGGTTGTTGACGACGTTGCACACGCACGGCGCATTGTAGACGCTGGCGAAGGTCAGCCCGTTATGGAAATCGCCTTCGGAAGTGGAACCTTCCCCGCACCACACCGCCGCGATCCGGCTGTCGCCCTTGGAAGCGCTCGCCATCGCCCAGCCCACCGCCTGTGGGTATTGCGTGGCGAGATTGCCGGAGAGAGTGAAGAACCCGTATTCGCGCGCGGAATACATCACCGGCAATTGCCGCCCGAACAAGGGGTCGAGCCGGTTGGAATAGATCTGGTTGATCAGCCGGGCGAGGGGATAGCCGCGCGCCAGCAGAATGCCCTGCTGACGATAGCTTGGGAAACACATATCCTCCCCATCGAGCGCAAAGGCCGCGCCGATTCCGACCGCCTCTTCCCCCGTGGATTTCATATAGAAGCTGGTCTTGCCCTGGCGCTGCGCCCGGAACATCCGATCGTCGAACGCGCGCAGGAGCGCCATCGTGCGCAGCATGCGCAGCAACGCCGCATCGTCGAGATGCGGGTCCCAACTGCCCACGGCACGATTGTTATCGTCGAGAACCCGCACCAGCCCATAGGCGAGGGGATGCGTATCCTGCGCGGCAACGGCCTCATCCGGGCGCGCAATTGCGTCAGGTTCGGGAATATGCAGATAGCTGTAATCTACCGGATCGCCCGGCCGGAAAGGCGGCTCCGGCACATGCAACGCCAGGCGCGGCCGATTGCGCCCCTCATTTCCATCGCTCTCGCGGTGATCCGTCATAATCGCCCGCCGCATCGTTTCCTTCGGTGTCGGATATACAACGCCCGAAACGCGAAAAATGTCCGGCGATGCGCGCGCTTTCCCACACACTCCACACCGGCCCACCGCGCACGCCGGATGAAACGCAGCCATTGCAGGCAGCGCGGCGCTCTCGCATAAACCGCCCATGAATACCGCGCATGCCAGCCGCCACAGGGTCCGCAATATCATCGGGGGATCGGCGGGCAATCTCGTCGAATGGTACGATTGGTACGTCTATTCGGCATTCACGCTCTACTTTGCCCCGGTCTTCTTTCCCAAGGGGGACAGCACGGCACAATTGCTGAACGCAGCCGCCATTTTCGCGGTGGGCTTCGTCATGCGCCCCATCGGCGCCTGGATCATGGGCATCTATGCCGACCGGTATGGCCGCAAATCCGGCCTCACCCTGTCGGTAACGCTGATGTGCGCCGGCTCGCTGATGATCGCGCTGACGCCGGGGCATGCTGCCATCGGCAATCTTGCACCGGCGATGCTGGTGATCGCACGCATGCTGCAAGGGCTCAGCGTCGGCGGCGAATACGGCGCCAGCGCCACATATCTCAGCGAAATGGCCGGGCGGCACCGGCGCGGCTTCTATTCCAGTTTCCAGTATGTGACGCTGATTGCCGGCCAGCTTCTGGCGTTGTGCGTCCTGCTGATCCTGCAAGTCGCCTTGCCCGAAGCGGAACTGAAAAGCTGGGGTTGGCGGGTGCCCTTCGCCATCGGTGCTGCACTTGCGCTATTCGTGTTCTATCTGCGGCGGCGGCTGGCCGAAACGGAAAGCTTCACCAACGCGAAGGACAGCGCCGCGCCGCGTTCCAGCAGCGTATCCCTGTTTCGCCATCACCCGAAAGAAGCCTTGCTGGTAATGGCACTGACGGCAGGCGGCACGCTCGCCTTCTATGCCTATACCACGTACATGCAGAAGTTCCTTGTCAACACCAGCGGCTTTTCAGCCGAAACGGCCACCCGCATCACCGCCGCGGCGCTGTTCCTGTTCATGCTGCTGCAACCGGCGGTCGGCGCGCTGTCCGACCGGATCGGCCGCAAGCCGGTGATGATCGGCTTCGGCGTCGGTGGCATCCTGTTCACTTATCCGATCTTCCGCACGCTCGAAGGGGTGCAGGACCCGTTCACCGCGTTCGCGCTGGTGTTCGCCGCGCTGATCGTCGTCAGCGGCTATACCGCCATCAATGCCGTGGTGAAGGCCGAACTCTTTCCCGCCCATATCCGCGCGCTGGGCGTCGCGCTGCCCTATGCCATCGCCAACACGCTGTTCGGCGGAACGGCGGAATATGTGGCGCTCTGGCTCAAGACCCACGGGATGGAGAGCATGTTCTACTGGTATGTAACCGCGCTGATCGGCGTTTCGCTGATCGTCTACGCCCGCATGCGCGACACGAAAGGCACGAGCCTGATCCTCGAAGATTGAGAACCAAGTTCATCAAGCGGCAAATCCCCCGCAGGGACTGACCCAAGTTAGTCTTTTTATTAGTGGAAACGATATCCGGGTATGACAGGTAAAGCATTACATATGCACTGTTTCCCCTCAATCCAGCGGCTGGGCAGATCAACGCAATCATCTAGCTTTGGTAAACAATACTTTACTTTAAGTGTGGCGCCCCTGACTGTATGAATGATAGGAACCTTGGCCGGGCTGCACAGTTCCGGTTTCGCAGTTGGCATGAGGGGAGTAGGGCATTGCGTCTGGGATTGCTGGAGGATGACGCGGTTTGGCGGGCCGAAGCCAAAAGGATCGTCACGTCCGCAGGCCATTCCTGCCATCCTTTCCCCACGGTTACGGCATTGCGCACAGCCCTGCGCCGGGAATCGTTCGATCTGCTGCTGCTGGACTGGAATCTGCCCGACAGCAGCGGCCTCGAACTGCTGCGCTGGGCGCAGGAACACCTGAACCCCTGCCCTCCCGTAATCATGGTCACCAGCCGCAACGATGCGCAGGATATCGTCGGCGCGCTGGAAGCGGGCGCGGATGACTATATCGTCAAGCCGTGCGATCCCGAAGTGCTGGCGGCCCGCATCGGGGCCTTGCTGCGCCGCGCTTATGCAACACCAGCCACCCCGGACAAGCAGGAAACCCTGTGGGATCTGACTTTCCATCATGACCGCCAGGCCGTTACCGTCCGCAGCGAAGATGTGACTCTCACCGCCAAGGAATTCAATCTCGCGCTGCTGCTGTTCCGCAATATGGACCGGCCGATGAGCCGGGCGCACCTTTTCGAAACGGTCTGGGGGCGAAGCTCCGATATCCAGACCCGCACGCTGGATGTGCACATTTCCAAAATTCGCAGCCGGCTCGGTCTGCGGCCGGAAAACGGCTTCCGGCTTCTGCCGGTGCACAGTTTCGGATACAGACTGGAGAAAACAGTGTCCGATCCGGTGCAGAGCGCAGAATGACCAGTAAATACTTCATCGCCTTCATGCTTCTCGCACTAGGCGATGCAGCCATGGCAAAAACGCCGCCGCCGGGGGAAGATTTCCTTTACACGGTCAGGCGCGGCGACACGCTGATCGACCTTGGCCGCCGCGGGCTGGTCCACGAAACGGATTACAGGATCGTCCAGCGGCGCAACGGGATCGGCAATCCCCGCCTGCTGCCGACAGGCATGGTCTTGCGGGTGCCATCCCGCCTTCTCCGGCGGCAGCCGGTCATGGCCCGGATCGCGGCGTTGCGCGGCACAGTCCTGATCGACGGTGCGATGGCGCAGCGCGGCGCAATTGTTGGCGAAGGCGCGAATATTCGCACGGATTCGCGTTCTTTCGTCACTCTGCAACTGGCGGACGGCTCCCTGCTCACCGTTCCGTCCGGATCGCGCCTGCAAGTGCTCGACCTGCATCGGATCGCGCTCACCGGCGCCGTGGTGAAGCGCTTTCAGCTCGGCAATGGCCGGGTCGAAACCGAGGTAAGCCCGCTGAAACAGCGGGATGACCGGTTCGAGGTCAAGACTCCTGTCGCCGTTGCCGCCGTCCGGGGCACGCGCTTCCGCGTCTCCTATGCCGAAACCGCGCAGCAAGGGGCAACGGAAGTTCTCGAAGGGCATGTCGCCGTCAGCGGCGCCCGCCAGCAGCTGACGGTCGATCCGGGACAGGGCGTATCCGTGTCCCCCAGCACGATGAGCGAACGCCAGACACTGCTGCCCGCCCCCACTGCTCTCGATATGGACAAGGTGCAGGACAGCGAGCTTGTCACGTTCCATCTTGCCCCAATGACAGGCGCGGCAGGCTTCCGGGTGCAACTGGCCACAGACGCCGGATTTGTCGATCTGTTCGAAGAAGATGAAACCGCCGGTTCCGCCATTCAATTGCCAAACGTCCCCGAAGGCAGCCTTTTCGCGCGTTTCACCGCGCTGGCCCCAGACGGCCTCGAAGGCATGCCCACCGCCTATACATTCGAACGCCGCCGCAACGATCTGGTCGCCAAAGTGGACGAAACGAAGGATTGCCCCGGCAAGCGCTGCCTGCGTTTCCGCTGGCAAGGCCCGCTCGAAGGGGAGCGGCGATACCGTTTCCAGTTGCTGCCTTCGGGCGGCAACGTGCCGGCTATCGATAATGCGGATATGACGGCGCAGGAAATCGTCGTCACGGATCTGCCGGGCGGCGATTATCGCTGGCGCGTCGAGAGCCGGTCCACGGTCGATGGCAAGTCGTTTGCCAAATGGGGCGACTACAACGAATTGCATGTGACACCGCTCAGGCGCTGACCGGCGGCATGGACAGCAATATCCGCGGTGTCCTGCGCGATTGGTGCATCGCGATGCTTCTCGCCACCGTGGCCGTGGGCTATGCGATCGATAGCGATCTGTTCTGGCGGCTGGATCATGGCGTTTATGACGAACTGACCGCGCTGGGCCGGGAACCCGCCAGCGACGAGATCGTGATCGTCGCCATCGACGACGAGAGCCTGAACCGGCTGGGCACCTGGCCCTGGCCGAGAGATGTCCATGCCCGCCTGCTCGACACACTGGCACAGGCTGGCGCCAAAGCGATCCTGTACGATGTCCTGTTCCTCGATCCCACGGCGCATGACGATGCGCTGGCCGCCGCAATGGCCAGAACGCACCCCATCCTCCCGCTCTATTTCGAAGTCCCCGGACGGGATGGAGCAGCCGCGACCACCATCCGGCCGCTGGCTTCCTTGCTTCAAGGTGGGGCCGTATCCGGGCATTCCAACCTTTCCCCCGATGCCGATGGCATCGTCAGGCAGGCCTATCTGCGCGAAGGGGCGAACGGCACGCTCTGGCCCCATGTCGCGGCGCTGCTCGCTTGCCGGGCGCAGCATCGCCCATGCCCCGGCGAAACCTCCACATCGCGGCAGAGCCTCGTGCGCGAGGGGGCATACCTGATCCCTTTCAAGGGCGGTGCGGGACATTATCGCCGGGTGCCTTTCTCGGCGGTGCTGGATGGCAGCGTACCGGCGTCCTTTTTCCGCAACCGCATCGTTCTCATCGGTTCGACGACAACCAGCCTTGGCGACAATGTCGCCACCCCCCTGTCACCCCAGCAGGCGCTGATGCCCGGCGTCGAGCTCAACGCCAATCTTGTCCAGTCCTTGATGGAAGGGGATCGCATCGCACCCGCCCCGCGCTGGGTCCACTATGCTTTCGCACTGGCGTTGGTCTATGCGCTGCTGGCGAGCTTCCTGTTCCTGCGGCCGCGCCAGTCCTTCGCCGTGGCGGCGGGCCTTGCGCTTTTCGCCATTGCCGTTGCGGTGGGGTTATGGTTCGGCGGAATATGGTTGTCCCCCATTGCCGCGCTCGCCGCGATTGGCGTCACTTATCCGCTTTGGGCAGGCAGGCGCCTTCAGGTCGCGGCATCCTACATGCACGAAGAACTGGAACGGTTCCGCCGCGACGCTGCTTTCCAGACCAAGACGGCCACCCCCGCTCTCACGCTGCCGGAACAGGACCTGGACCAGTTGCGCGGCGCAATTGCGGAATCGCGCGATCTGCTGGATTTTCTCAGGGATACGCTGAACGGCCTGCCGGATTCGTCGCTGGTGCTGGAAGCCGATGGCATGGTCCGCATGCAGAACTCCCGCGCGGCGGCCTTGCTGGGGGAAGTCGAAGGTCAGCATTTTTCCGCCGTGATCGCAAAGATGACCGGCGGCCGCGTCGCGATCCCCATCGCCGCCGCGCCGGGCGAAGATGCCCTGCCCACTGAAATCGCCAATGGTGCGGGGCGCATTTTCGATGTCCGCTGGGCCAGGATACGGCAGCAGCATCGAGACAACGACATCTGGGTTCTACGCTTGGCCGATGTCACGGACCTGCGCATTGCCACGCGCCAGCGGGAAGAGGCGCTGCAACTGCTGACTCACGATATGCGGTCCCCTCAGGTATCGATCCTGGTCTCGCTGGATCAGGCGAAAGATACTCTCGATCCCGATCTCGCCCGCAGAATCGAGGATTATGCCCGCCGCACACTCGCGCTGGCCGATGGCTTCGTCGACCTTGCCCGCGCCGAAGCGCGCGACCTGACGATTGCGGAAATCAATTTCCCCGATATCGTGCTCGATGCGGCTGACAGCCTCTGGCCACAGGCGACGGCGAAACAGATCACGATCACGACCGAAGGCTGCGATACGGAACTATGGGGATGGGGCGACCGGGAACTGCTGACCCGGGCGATCATCAATCTGGCCGACAATGCGATCAAGTACAGCCCGCCGCATACGCCCATAACTTGCGCCGTGCGGTCGGAGGCGGGGGAGATCGTCTTCACCGTGCGCGACACGGGACCCGGCATCGCGCCGGATGCTATCGCCAAGCTGTTCGATTCCTTCAGCAGAGCCGGCCAGCAGGATCAGAAAGGCGTGGGGCTGGGATTGGCCTTCGTCCGGTCTGTCGCGCAGAAGCATGGCGGGACGGCCACTTGCACCAGCATTCTCGGCGAAGGGAGCTGCTTCGAACTGCGCATTCCCCAAGCCCCCGCCTCGGCCGCCCTTCCTGCGCCGGGCACCGGCCCCAACGATTAATTCGTCCCGGTTGCTGCCAGCGGCGCCATGCGCGGATCGCCGTGCAGGAGAGTTCCCACCAGGGTCTCATCCGATTTCACCGGAGAACCGCGCGATGCGGAGATAGTGGCAGCCCCCGAATAAACAGGCTGCTGCCCCCTGGCCTGCAGAATGCGGACAGTCAGCGTCCGCACATTGCGCCTGTGGGCCTGCCTTTTCTCCAACGGCGGCGTCAGCCAGGTCTGCCCGCCCGTTCCCTCGGGGACGAATGCCCCGGTCCTGCGCGAACGCATCGCCATGCCGACATCCACCAGCAAGGCGGGATTGTCCGTTCGGCGATACCCCAGTTCCCGCAATCGCCGCTCGACAACCGGAAGCACTGCCTGCGCATCTGGATTGTCCGTGGGAACGAACGCGAACGTGCGCTCTTCACTGGTCCGGAATGCGGGCGAGAGCGTGAATGCGTTGACGACAGGCGCCGTTGCGCATCCCGCCAGCAGCGGAACCCATGCGGCCAGAATTGCGATCCTGCGTTTCATGGTCCGACGCATGCCTCCATCGGGGACATTAAGCAAAGCCCAATTCGCCCATCCCCCGTATGCGCTGGCAGATCTGGCCAGGTTCGACGGCAGCGCGATCGAAGCCTTGCGCCATCGCTTTGACAGCCTCGCACCTTGGGTTATTATTCTGCAACACCTGCCTTTTTCCGGGCAGCGGTGCGACGATGCCGAGGAGATGAGCGTCTTGGTCAACCGCCCAATTTCGCGCCTTGCCGCTGTGTTTCTGGCGGCTCTCCCGTTTGCTCAGCCTCCTTCCGCCATGGCCCGGGAAACCGCGGCCCTTGCGGCAGCGTCCGCCGATATGCCGGAACAAGCCGCGATCCAGGCTTTCTATAAACGCTGGCAAGGCCCCGCCTGGTTCAAGGATGGAGACCGTGCGGCGGCTGAGCTCGCCACCATCCTGCGCCGCGCGGCCCTGGAAGGGCTGACGAACGGCCCCACGCTCGCCCGGCAGGTGGAGCAGGCAACGCAGGCCGCGTTGACCGGTGGCCCGGCAGACAAGGCCGCCGCCGAGCGCGTACTTTCGGCTGCCTGGGTCGCCTATGTCGAAACCGTCCGCCGCCCCACCCGCGATATGATTTATGCCTATCCGACGCTCGCACCGAAAGCCGCCAGTGCCGAACAGATCCTGACCGCCGCCGCCAGCGCGCCGTCGCTAGAGCGGCATCTGGCCGAAATTTCCACGGTCAATCCCCTCTATGCCGAATTGCGCGATCTTGCCTGGCACCAGATGCAATCGTCTGCCGCTGCCGCACCGGACCCGCGCATTGCAATCAATCTGGAACGCCTGCGTTCCCTGCCTGCTTCGGGCCAGTTCGCACTGGTCAATGCAGCGACGCAGCGGTTGCAGATGTACGAGAACGGCAAGCCGGTCGATTCGATGAAAGTGATCGTCGGCATGCAGCAATACCCGACACCGATGATCTCCAGCGTGATCTATTATGCCACGTTCAACCCTTACTGGAACGTGCCCGACCATCTGGTGCGCAAGACCATCGCACCAAACGTGCTCAAGATGGGGACCGCCTATCTCAAGAGCCGGGGATATCAGGTGATGTCCGACTGGACGGAAAACGCCACAATCATCCCATCCGATCGGATCGACTGGAAAGCCGTTGCCGCCGGGCAAACCAAAGTTCGCGTCCGCCAGCTACCCGGCCCGCAGAATTCGATGGGCAAGCTCAAATTCTCCTTCGCGAACGGCGAAGACATTTATCTGCACGATACGCCGTCGAAAGCCCTGTTCGCCAAGCCGCAGCGGGATTTGAGCAACGGTTGCGTCCGGCTGGAGGATGCAGCGCGGTTCGGGCGCTGGCTGCTGGGGCGGGAGCCGGTTGCCCCTTCGGCGGAACCGGAACAGTTCGTCCAGTTGCCCCGGGGTATCCCCGTCTACGTCACTTATCTGACGGCCCAGCCGGTGGATGGGAAGATCGTCTATTCGCCCGATATCTATGGCCGGGATGCCGTAAGCTCCGCCCAGGCGGGGATGCCCGCATCGCCCGATGGGAACCGGCGCATTTCCGCGAACTGACTGGCGCTATCTCCAAAGAAAAAGGGCGAGGCACTTGGCCCCGCCCTTCGTTTCCCCTGTCAGGTAATCCGTTGCCTTACCCGCGCTCAGGTGCCGGAGGCGGCGGGGGCGGGGGCGGCGGGCATATCTGGTTGCTCTGAATGACCCTGCCGTCCGGGCATGTCTGCGTCGCCGGGGGCGGCGGAGGCGGAGGGGGCGGCGGTGGAGGCGGGGGCGGCGGAACGGGTTCGGCCGCCGGTGCTCCGAAGTTGTAGGTCAGGGTCGCCAGGATACTGTGCGTGCGCAGCTTGCCGCTGCCATCGTAGCCCACAACGCCGGAACTGCCGGTATCGATCGCATCGCTGAAATGGAGCTTGCCAGTGTTGAAGTAGCGGTATTTCAGCCCGATATCGACATTCCGGGTCACCGCGTAGCGCACGCCCGCGATCAGTTGCCATGCCCAGGCGCTGTCCTTTGCGTCGAGCGCCTTGACGCGCGCGCGCCCAAAGCCGCCACCCGCATAATAGCTGAAGCCATTCTCATTGCCGAGATCGAGCAACACGTTCCCCATCCCGGACAACACGCTGGCGTTACGGCTATCGGCGAAGCTGCGCGGATCGTAGGGGCCGGTGCTCGCCAGCCCCAGATCGCTGGCCAGTGCCGGGCTGAAATTGAGGCTCCTGGTCTGGAGACGCTTGTAGGCGACTTCCGCTTCGGCCCTGATAATCCCGAAGTCGTAACCCACGATACCGCCAAGTTCCCAGCCGGGTTTCTTGTACCTGGCGTCAAGGCCATTATCGTAACGGTATTCCGTGGAATTGTCGTAAACGCTGACATCGAGGTCGGTCTTCTGTCCAAAGACAGCCCCTCCTTCGACTCCGATATATGGCTGATGATCGCGTGCCAGTGCCGGAGTGGACAATGCCGCAGTGGCTACTGCGACAAGAAGAAGTTTACGCATGGATTCTCTCCCTTCTTACCCACCTTGAAATTTTGGACACACTAGCAACCGCCAACCTGTGCTAAAGTTTCTCAGATTACCGATTCAGATAAAACTTGTTGCTAAAAAGCCACATCTCTTCCGCACGCGCATAGCGCCAGGCAGCGCCGTGCAAGGCTGCGCTGCCTGGCAGGATATCGTGATGTTCCGGGCAAGTTCGGCGCGCGCCAAGGCGCGCCGGACGCAAGATATGGCTATACGCCGGGCGCAGCGGGGGCAGAGGTCAGAGCACTTCCTTAAGGTCCACCACCGCACCGCGCTCCGCACTCAGATACCCGGCATAGACGGCGGTCAGCACATCCCCGGCCAGCATCAGATCGCTTTTCGGTGGCCGCCCGTTCGCGATGGCGCCGATGAAATCGCGCAGTTCCTCAGGGTAACCCGTCACCGCATCTTCATCGGGGGCGGGAAAGGACCATCCTTCCTTCGTTTCCGTCTTCTCGACGATATATTCGCTCGCGAAATAGGCACCGTCGGGGGTGTAGGCCTGACAGGCGGTATTGGGATTGATGTTGGCCGTAACCAGCGCCCGCGATCCATGAGCGGTGATATAATTGCGAATACCGCCCATATGGGTATCGGTCGACGTCAATTGCGCGATGGCCCCATCCTCGAAGGTGATGGTGATGCTGGCCCAATCCTCCACATCTTCCCATCCGGTCACGAGATGTTTCACAGGCTCGCGGCGGAAGCTTTCTATCGCGGTGAGATTGGCGGTCTGCGCCAGCACCGACACGGGCCGGATCGGCACGCCCCGGCGCCTGCGGCCTTCTTCATACTTCAGATGGAGCGCCGCCCCGATGGGATGCACGCACAGGCGCAGCAGCGATCCGCCACCCGCCGTCCGCCAGCGCCGGGCATACGGGCTGTGCGAACCGGAATGGGATTCTTCCCCCTGAATGCGCAGGATGGTGGAATCGCTTGCCGCCATCAGCCGGTTCAGCTTGGCGACCGGCGGGGCATAGACCCAGTTTTCCGCATAGCAGAAAGTGATGCCGGCACGCGCAACGGCTTCCTCCACCGCGCGCACTTCGGCAACGACATGATCCAGCATCGCCGCGCGCGGTGCACCCGCCGCTGTCCAGTCTTCCCCCGCATCCGCAGGGCCGAAATATCCGCCCAGCGGCTTTTCGCAAATGACATGCTTGCCATGGTCCACCGCCCGCAGGATCAAGGGCACATGCAAATGGTTGGGCACACACAGGTCGACCGCATCGATGCCCGGATCGCGCAACATGGCATCGATCGTGTCATACCGGGTGGGGATGCCGAACCGGTCCGCCAGTTCGGCAACCTGCACGGTGTTGCGCCCATGGATTCCGGCGATCTCGAAATCCTCGCCATAGACCTTGCGATAACTGGCAAGGTGGAACTGCGCGGAGAAGCCCGTCCCCACCATGCCGATCCGCACACGTTTACCCATCGCAGCCTTCCCTTGCTTGTTCGTCTTAATCGCGCAGGGCGCGCCCGCGCGTTTCCGGTGCGAAACGCGATGCCACAATGCCGATCAGGAACACCGCGCACATCACCATTGCCGAATATCGCAGCGGTGCCGGTGCTGCGAATCCGCTGAACAAACGCGTACTGAGCAAGGCGGAAACGAAGCTGCCGCCTGCCGCCGCGAAACGCCCCAGATTGTAAGCGAAGGATACCCCCGTCCCCCGCACGCGCGCGCTGAACAGTTCGGGCAGGTAAATCGCAAAACCGGCAAACACGCTGAGCTGCGCCGCGCCCATCAGCGGCATCATCCAATAGGCATCGGCAGGTGTTTCCAGCCGCCAGTAAACGAACAGGGTTGTGACGAGAGCCGCCGTGAACCCGATCGTGAAGGCGGGCCTGCGACCGTAACGATCAGCGATATAGGTAAAGGCGAACATGCCCGCCGCACCGCCGATCATCTGCAACAGATACGCCCAGTTTTTCGCCTGGGCGACCAGGGCCGCGATATCGCCCCCGGGGTTCTGCGCGGCGAAATGGGCGGTGAACACCGCATCCTGCAAATCGACCGCATATTCACCAACCGCCCATAATCCGACGACACCGGCAATCGCAAGCAGTGTACCGATCAGGAGATTGCGCCGTTCGTCCTTGTCCGCCAGCAATTGCCGATAGGAACCGAACCATCCGCTGGGCAGGGCGCCCGCCTGCTTCAGTTTCGTCCAAGGTTCGGTTTCCTTGAGGAACAGGCCGGAAGCCACGGCCAGCAGGGCCGGGATCGCCCCGATTGCAAACAGCCAGCGCCAACTGCCCCCGGCGGGGATGATATGCTCGCTGGCCAGCGTATCCACGCCCATCTTGAAGAAGGCGGCGCCGATATTCCCGACGGTGGAAAGCACCTGCAACAAGGCCAGCATCGCCAGCCGCGCCGCGCCGGACACCGTTTCGGCAATCAGCGCGACCGCCAGCCCGAACACCCCACCGACGCCAATCCCGGTTGCCAGGCGCAGCAGGGCGAATTCCCAATGCGTCTGGCAGATCGCGGTCAGCCCGGTGCAGATCGAATAGATGAGAATGGCGATAGTGAGCAGGCGCGCCCGGCCGAACCGGTCCCCCAGCGCGCCGAAAGTCAAACCGCCCATGCCCCAGCCGATCAGGAACAGCGCCGTCGCCTGCTTGGCGAAAGACTGCACTTCGAGCATCGACGCGCCCGGCCCCATCAGGTCGTGCAGCGCAGGAATCCGGGCGAGCGAGAAAATGCGCTGATCGAGATTGTCGAACAGCCAGCCCCCCGCCGCCACCGCGAAGACGAACCATTGGTAGCCGCTCACCCCGCGCCACCAGCGGGGCTCACTCTCCACCGATGGCGTCATTTGCTTCGCCCTGGGCTTTGCGTGAGGCCGAGCGACCAGCGAATGCCTTCAAGATACATCTTGCGCACATCGGGGTCCGACCAGCTTTGGCGGGTATGGCCGATGCTGGAATAGAAAACGCGGCCCGCGCCGTAATTCCGCGTCCAGGCCACCGCGATATCGGACGTCCCCGCAGGCCCCGTCGCGATCCGGTCCTGATCGATGCGCAGCAGGACATTCACATTCTTGCGGGAGAAGTTCTTGGGAACGTAAAGCTCGTTCTGTTCCGAGAAGTATTGCGGCCAATGGCGCACAATCGGGGAATCCGGCGCTTCGTTGACCAGCGGGAAGGTTACAATCGGCTGTTCGAGAGTGTTGAGCGGATGGCCCCCGAACTGCGCGCCGAACATCTCCGCATAACCGGGCCAGGAATAGTTGGCATCGAGCGCGCCATGAACGCCGACGATCCCTTTCCCGCGATCGTGCACGAAAGCCAGCAGCGCCTGCTTCGCCTCATCGCTCAATCCCCATTCGCCGGTCGTATTCACCAGCACCACGGCATCGAAGTCACCCAGTCCTTCGGGGATGAAGCCGAAGCGCATCTTCTGCCCGCCGCGCGGATTGACGAGATCGAAATCGGTGCGCAGCTCCGCATCGTACAGGCCGCTTTCCTGCCCCATCGCCGCGATTGCGGTCATGGCATCGGAAATGGATTCATGATGAAAGCCGGTGGCCCCGCCCAGCACCAGCACATGGTATCGCCGGGGGGCAGACGGCCCCATGCGCGCGGCGATGGCGTCCTTTTCCGCTTCGGTCATCCGTGCCAACGCCCCGCCGCGTTCCGATCCCATCGCAGGCTGGATGCAGCCCAGAAGTATCATGGATGCAAGAATCCATCTTTTCGCCTTCATACCACTCTCTCCCGCTCGTTCTCGTCGTTCATAAATCCCGCCTGGGATCAGGGGTCGTCATGCCGGGCGACAAATGCTTCCAGCGCCGGGCGCGCACCGCGTTCCAAAACCATCCGCAGAGCCACCGCGAATGCTCTTCGCAATCGCGCGCTGGCTCCGAAGGCAGCCGGGAAAACCCCCGACTTGTCGACAAACAAGTCTGTCAGACGATCAACATCGCCCGCCGCCAGGTCCCACAAGTGGCGCAAGCGATCGGCCAGAGGATCGTCGACCGTATAAGCCCCCGAATGTCCCCCGGTGTATGCGGCCCATGAGGCGAGGCTGAACATATGCGCAGGGCTGCTTTGGCCCGCGCCATCGCGCTCGATCATGGTTGCTAGCCAGCGCTGCGGAATCTTCTGCGATCCGTCCATGGCGATCTGCGCCAGACGATGGCTGAGCGCGGGATTGGCAAATCGGCCAAGCAGGGCATCGCCATAGGCCATGGGATCGAGGCCCGTGCCTGCCGACAGAGACGGCGCGACCTCCCGTGCCATCTGAATGCGGACGAGCTTTCGCAAGGCCGGATCGGTTATCGCCTCATGCACGAAATCGAGACTGAGCCCGATGCCGACATAAGCCAGGGTCGAATGGCTGCCATTGAGCATCCGCAGCTTCGCCAGTTCGAACGGGCGGACATCGTCGACGATTTGTGCGCCGCCCGCTTCCCAGCGCGGACGCGGACCGGCGAAGCGATTTTCGATGATCCACTGGCGGAATGGTTCCGTGGCGACCATGGCGCGGTCGACGAAGCCCGCCGTGTCCGACAGGGTTTCGATATCCGCATCGGTGACGGCAGGGACGATCCGGTCGACAACCGCATTCGGGCATGCCGTGTTGCGCGCAGCCCATACGGCCAGCGCCCCATCCTGCCGTTCCAGATAATCCGTCAGCAGATTGGCGAGAACGCGCCCGTTATCAGGCAGGTTGTCGCATGAAACCAGCGTCAGTCCACCGCACCCCAAATCCCGCCGCCGCGCCAGAGCAGCGGAAAGGTAAGTATAGATCGTGCCCGCGCGGGCGGCCTGCGCGAAATCGAGTTGCCCGCTCCCCGCCTCCCGGCAATAGCCCTTTTCCGTCACCGTCAACGTCACGACATGCGTTTCCGGGGAGGCAAGCGCGGCCACCACGGCGGCAGGATTTTCCGGCGCGACAAGCACCTGATCGACCGCGCCGACAATCCGCATCGCCGCCCCTGTCCCGCTGCGTTCCACCACGGTGTAGAGATTGTCCTGCGCCCCCATGGCATCGCGCACGGTGGGGGAGCGCAGGGATACGGCGGTTATCCCCCAACCTTCATCGCCCGCCGCCAGGGCGTCATCGGTATAGACTGCCTGATGTGCCCGGTGGAACGCGCCGATGCCAAGGTGCACGATACCGCCGCGTGGCCCATCCCGCCGATAAGCCGGACGCGCGATGCTGCTGTCGAGACGATCCAGCACATCCGCCGCGAGGCGCGGCCTTTCGGACATGCCACACGCGGTCACAAGCGGTACGCCTGCTTGGCAAAGTTGTAGCTGAGATCGACGGCCAGTTCAGCCGCTTCATCCTCTTCCAGTTGATGCCGGGCAACCAGTTCTGCCAGAACGCCGCAATCGATGCGCCGGGCCACGTCATGCCTTGCGGGGATCGAGAGGAAGGCGCGCGTGTCATCATTGAACCCGACGCAGTTATAGAATCCGGCGGTTTCGGTCATCTGTGCCCGGAAACGGCGCATGCCTTCCGGGCTGTCGTGAAACCACCATGCCGGGCCGAGGCGCAGCGCGGGGTAATGCCCAGCGAGCGGCGCCAGCTCGCGCGCATAAGTGCTTTCGTCGAGCGTGAAGACGATAAGCGTGAGACGCGGATCGTTGCCGAAACGGTCCAGCAAGGGGCGCAAACCGTGGACGAAATCGGTTCTGGTCGGGATATCGGCACCCTTGTCCCGCCCAAACCGATGAAAAAGCCGGGTGTTGTGATTGCGGCACGATCCCGGATGCAATTGCATGACCAGGCCATCGTCGATGCTCATTCCGGCCATCACGGTCAGCATGTGGGCACGGAACAGTTCGGCCTGTTCGAGCGAAGCACGGCCCGCTGCCACGACATCGAACAGCGCCACCGCTTCCGCGTCGGCAAGATCGGCGGTGGCTGCTGTCGGGTGCCCATGGTCGGTCGAGGTGGCGCCCATCGCCGCGAACGCCGCGCGCCTTTGCCGAAGCGCACGGAGATAGGCCGGGTAGTCGAAGCAATCTTCGCCCGTCAGCACAGACAAGGCCCGGAGATTGCCGGTAAATCCTTCATATTCGGGATCGATTACCGGGTCGGGCCGGAAGGCGGTAATGACCCTGCCCCGCCAGCCCGAAGCGCGGATCGCCGCATGATGTTCCAGCGTATCGAGCGGGGATTCCGTGGTGGCGAGCACTTCGATATTCAGCCGCTCATACAGTGCGCGGGGCCTGAATGCGGGCGTGGCCAGACATTGCGCGATACGATCGAAATAGAGATCGGCGGTTTCCCCTTCCAGCCGCACTTCGATCTCGAACAGTTCGCTAAAGACCCAATCCATCCATAGGCGCGTCGGCGTACCGCGGAACAGATGGTAATTTTCCGCGAACCGCCGCCAGGCCGACCGGGGATCGGCAATCTCAGCGGTGCTCCCGTCAACCGGGGAAATCCCCAGATCCTCCAGTCGGATGCCCTGGCTGTACAGCATGCGCAGCACATAATGATCGGGCTGCAGGAAGAGTTGGGCCGCATCGGCAAAGGGGGCGTTATCCGCGAACCAGCGCGGATCGGTGTGGCCGTGCGGGCTGATAATCGGCAATCGGACCACTTGCGCATAGAGACGGCGGGCTATGTCGCGCACCATTTCTTCTGCCGGAAACAACCGGTCGGGATGCAGGACAAGCGACCGCGCCATTGCCTATACCGAAACCGATCTGGCGTAACGTGCACGGGTGGTTTGTGCCGCCCGGCGCGCTTCTTCCACGGCCCGCTCTTCCGTGGCGAACAGCAGGTGATCGATCACCTCGCCCAGATGCGCGCGCATTGCGGCACGGGCCTGGACCGGATCGCGCGAACGCAGCGCCTCCACAATCGCCTTGTGCTCCGCGACCACCGGCTTGACCTGCGCATTGCGCGCCTTTTCATGCAGCAGCGCACATTCCGGCGAGGTCGAACGCAAATCCCAGAGATCGTCGATGGTCTTGACGATGGCGGCGTTGCGCGTCGCGCAGGCGATCAGGCGGTGGAACGCCCGGTCCGCGATTTCGCCGTCGCCATGGTCGTTGCCCTGCGCGATATCGTGCACCAGATCGTCCAGTTGGGCGAGTTCCGCCTCACTGATCTGCGTTGCGGCGAGCGCTGCGGCTTCGCCTTCGAACAGCAACCGCGCTTCGGTCAATTCGAATGCCGTCACGTTGAAGCCCGATGTAAGCTGTTCATCGGGCCGCTGGCGGACATAGGCCCCCGATCCGACCCGCACTTCGACCAGCCCCTGAACTTCCAGCGCGATGATCGCTTCACGCACCGTCGGGCGGCTGACGTTGAATTCCGCAGCCAGTTCACGCTCCGCCGGCAGCCGGTCGCCTACCGCATATTTACCGTCGGCAATCGCGGCCACCAGCCGATGCGCCAATTCCTGATAAAGCCGGTCATGGGTGGCCACCTGAAGCGGCAGCCCTTCTTCCACGCTTTCACTGCTCCGTCGAACCATACTTCGCACTCGTCCGCTTGGTCGCCCATCAGGATGGTCTAACCAGTTTCATAAAACTTGACAGACCAAAAAGAGGCCGTCAAGTCTGGCAGCATAGCGAAATCAAGCAAACGCGGATACGACATATGAAAATCGATGCGGCCAAGGTTGTGGTTACCAGCCCCGGGCGCAATTTCGTGACGCTCAAGATCCAGACGGATCAGGGCGTCCATGGCATCGGCGATGCCACGCTCAACGGCCGCGAACTGGCGGTCGTCTCCTATCTTCAGGATCATGTGATCCCCTGCCTGATCGGCCGCGATCCCCGCCGGATCGAGGATATCTGGCAATACCTCTATCGGGGCGCTTATTGGCGCGGCGGGCCGGTAACGATGTCGGCCATCGCCGCGGTCGATACCGCATTGTGGGATATCAAGGCCAAGATGGCGGGCATGCCGCTCTACGATCTGCTCGGCGGCAAAAGCCGGGAAGGCGTGATGGTCTATGGGCATGCCAACGGCCGGGATATCGCGGAAACCGCCGATGAAGTCGCCCGCTATATCGCCATGGGATACAAGGCGATCCGCGCGCAATCGGGCATTCCGGGCTTGCCGGATGCCTATGGCGTTGGGCGCGGCCGAATGTTCTATGAACCGGCGGATGCCGCGCTTCCCACCGAAACGGTGTGGGATACCCGCAAATACCTCAATTTCGCGCCCAAGCTGTTCGAAACGCTGCGCAGCCGGTTCGGCTTCGAACACCATTTGCTGCACGACGTTCACCATCGCTTGACCCCGATCGAAGCCGCATCGCTGGGCAAGGCGCTGGAGCCTTTCGGCCTGTTCTGGCTCGAAGATGCGACGCCTGCGGAAAACCAGGAATCCTTCCGCCTGATCCGCCAGCACACGACCACACCGCTCGCCGTGGGAGAAATCTTCAACACCATCTGGGATTGCAAGGACCTGATCCAGAACCAGTTGATCGATTTCATCCGCATGACGGTGGTACGCGGCGGGGGCATCACCCATCTGCGCCGGGTTGCCGATTTCGCCGGTCTCTATCAGGTTCGAACCGGTTGCCACGGCGCCACCGACCTATCCCCGGTGACAATGGGGGCAGCGCTACATTTCGATAGCTGGGTGCCCAATTTCGGGATTCAGGAATATATGCGCCATACGCCCGAAACCGATGCGGTCTTTCCCCATGCTTACTATTTCCAGGAAGGCCTGCTCCATCCGGGGGATGCTGTCGGGCATGGCGTGGATATCGACGAAGCGGAAGCGGCCAAGTATCCATACAAGCCCGCTTATTTGCCGATTACCCGTCTTGAAGACGGCACCATGTGGAACTGGTAAGGCAGCCGGCCATGCGGATCGCAGTTCTGGGCGAAGGCATGCTCGAACTCGCCCGCCCCGACACCGGCACCGGCGATGGAAGCTGGCAGCTCGGCTATGGCGGGGACACGCTCAACACGGCGATCCATCTCGCCCGCTTCGGCCTCGCCGTCAGCTATGTCACGGCGCTGGGCGACGATCCGTTCAGCGCCGATCTGCGCCGCGATTGGGCAGGCGAAGGTCTGAATACGGGTCATGTCCTGACCGATCCCGCACACCTACCCGGCCTTTATGCCATCCGCACTGATGCAGCAGGAGAACGCTCGTTTTTCTACTGGCGCAGCGCCAGCGCGGCACGCAATCTGTTTGCCCTTGCGGGGATCGACGATGCGCTGCGCCATATGGCGGGCGCCAACCTACTGTATCTCAGCCTCATCAGCCTCGCCGTCATTCCCGGCGAGGCGCGCGAACAGGTGTATGACGTGTGTGCGAAAGTCCGCCGGAATGGTGGAAAGGTGGCCTTCGACAGCAATTATCGCCCCCGCCTGTGGGACGATGTGGAGAGCGCCCGCACGGCGGTCGAGCGTATGGCGGGCCTGTGCGATATCGCGCTGCCGACTGCGGTGGACGAAGCCCTGTTGTTCGGAACGGGCGATCCGGCGGAAATCGCCGCACGCTGGCATGCACGCGGCGCAAGTGAAATCGCGGTGAAGCTGGGCGCGGAAGGCTGCCTTCTCTCCATGGCCGGCGAACGGCAACACATTCCTGCCGAGGCGGGCATATGCCCGGTGGATACCAGCGGCGCCGGGGATGCGTTCAATGCCGGTTATCTGCAAGCGCGCATGCAAGGGCGGGACGAGGCAAGCGCCGCGCGTTCCGGCCATCGGCTCGCGGGATGGGTCGTCACCCGCAACGGTGCGTTGCCCGCACGTTCGGCTGCCGCCCCCTACAATTGATCGGGGCCAAGCATTATGCGGCGGCCGGGATCTCTCCCGGCCGCGTGCGCATCGTCAATACGATACCCCGACGCTGATCCCGACATAGCGTGAGAAATCGCGCGGAAGATATTGCTGCACGGATTCGGCACCGAGCAACTGGTAGAAGTTGAACAGACCGGTGGCATAGTGCTGATTGAACAGGTTGCGGGCGAACAGCGTCACGCTGTAACGGCTGTTTTCCCGCTCTTTGATCCCGATGTTGAGATCGGCAATGCCATAAGCCTTCTGGATCGTGGTGGGGTCCTGCGTCAACTGATACTGGACCTTGCTCTGCCAGGTGTAGGCCATGCTGATATTGGCATCGAACGGCAGGCTAGGCAGTTCGACCGTATAATCCGCAACGATATTGGCTTTCCACTTCGGTGCGTTTCTCAGGCGCGCACCGGCCAGATCCTGCTGCCCATTGATACACCCCTGCGCAGCGGTCTGCGTGACATAGCATTGGGCGTTAGGGTATTTTTTGATTTTCGCATCGATATAGGCAAGGCCGCCGCTCAGCGTGAAGTTCCGCGTCGGCCGCGCCATCCATTCCGCTTCGATCCCGCGCGTGCGCAGCGATCCGACATTGTCGAGCCGCAATGCGCCCCCGACCTTCGGCTCCAGCGATTGTGCCTGGAAATTTCGGTAGTTGGTGTTGAAAGCGGTAAGATTGAACATCAGATGGCGGTCGAAGAACGTCCCTTTCATCCCCACTTCGTAACTGTCGGCGTGTTCCGGCTTCACCGGTTGCAGGGCGGCAATCGCCGCATTGAAACTGCTGGTGAGATCGTAGGTCTGCCCCTTGTACCCACGGGCATAGGTCGCAAACAGCATGAGGTCCTTCGATGGCTGATATTGCAGCCCGAATTTGCCCGTTACCGCCGTATCGCTATCGGATTTGCCGAAGGTCTGGCCGGAAATGTTGTTCTTGTAAGTGTAGCGGATATCTTCCTTGTTGACGCGCGCGCCGGCGACGAGACTGACCTTGTCCGCAAATTTCCAATCGGTCTGGCCGAACAGGGCATAGCTCTTCGATTGCGAAGTCGCGTCAAAATTGGTCAC
>CAYXMY010000004.1:0-49526 GCA_964466155.1 uncultured Caenibius sp.
GGCAATCAGCGCCAGCAGTTCGTCGAAACGCTCCGCATCGCGCTGCACCGCCCGGTTTTCCGCCATCCGGTCCAGCCGCGCCATATGCGCCAGCAGCAGGCGGGTATCGTACTTGCGCCGCACGCCCACTTGCTCGCCCCGGTAATAGACCGGCTCTTCCACCCCATCCAGGGCGCGCACCGTCAGCACTTGTTCGCTGTGGCCGTGCGCCAGCACCAACGCCGCATCCCACCCGCGCGCAAACAGCGCATCGCGCCGCCTGAGGCAGTAGGCGGCCTGCGCCGACAGGCCCACGCGGGCGCAAGCGGCGCGGACGCTGCCCTTATCGGCAAGATGATCGAGAAACCGCGCCCGCGCCTCAGGCGTCCAGCCGCGCGCAGTGGGGGATACGGGGATAGTGGGGATGTTCGACAGATCGGCCATGATTCGCTGCTCCCGCAAGAAGAACAGAAGGCGAATCAGTCCTATTATGCATAACACCCCATGTAGGACAGCGTTTTTTTGGGGGGGAGAAGGCTATGCCGGGATGGGCGTCGGTTCCTGGGGCAGGGCGAAAAAGCGGCCCGCGATCCATGCGCTCACCGCCCAGATTGCCGCCCCGCCGAGAAGATCGACGACATAATGGCCGCCAATGCAGATTGCCGAAATAGCCACCAGCACCGCCCAGATCGCGGTGATCCAGAACAGCAGCGGATTGTTCCGGCACGCATAGGGAATCAGCATCGCCATCACGAGGTGAAAGGACGGGAACGTGACGACCCCGTTGACGTGGTTCCAGTCGAACACTGGATTCGTCGAAGAGCGGAAGTAGTGAATCGCATCGAGATGGAATGTGCCTGCTCCGAACGGCAAGCCGGGCACGTCGCCCATATTGTGATAGACCATGGCCCCTACAGCCGGGAACAATGCGCTGAAAGTCGATGCGAAAATGATGCAGAAGACGTAGCAGAAACCGAGTTCCCAGACCTGCTCTGCCTGTCCGCGGAAGCTGAGCCAGAGCCCTACCAGAAACGTGATCTCCGCCGTGCTGTGGTAGGCAAGGTTGAATAGTTGGCCGAGGCCGGAATCGACGGCCAGCCAGATGGCCAGACGGGGCGTGTCGATGCCCATCGCCCGGTCGGCGGTATCGAGAATTCCGTCTATCCATGGGGTGCCAAGCCGCAGCCCCGCGTGGCAGATGATGCCGGAAACGAGGCTGGACAGGAACATCATGGCAAAGATGCCCGTGGCCAATGCCAGCGGCTGATGCGCCTGTTTGACCTGATAATAGAGATGCGCCGCGCTCAGCATGGCGAGCGATAGCGCGAAAAATACGACGCCGGTCAGTTGCAGCCGCATCCCGCTTATCGAGAGTATCGCTGCTGCAATCGGCACCGCGGCGGCGATCACCGCCCAGGCTGCACCGTAAGCCAAATACCGCGGAGCTTCCCGGGAAGCGGTTGCCTCATCCGGCGCTGCAAGTGGAAATCCGTATGAAGATGCGGCCTCGAACATGCCCATCGATTAACCATAGGGCATTAAGAAATGGTGCACCCGGTTTCCGAGGGGGAGGGGTGATCATGGGACAGCGTTTTTCAAAAGGGAGGGGGAAAGGCGGTTGAGGTGAAGATATAGGGATGCGTGGCCATGGCGGAGTGCGCCTGTCCGATGCATAACATGGCCTGCGAAAAATGGAGATGTCGCCGATGACGGAGGCCATTCGCGTGTCCGATTACATTCAGGCGTGGGAGAGTTCGTCATTTGGGGCGGAGGCTGGCTCGCCATGGGAGATTACCCAGGATGCCGAACGCCTTGTTTGGGCGGCAATGGCGGGGCTTTCGTCCGATTACCGCATGGATGATGGCGTGGCGGTGCATCGCTCGGCCGTGGTTGAAGCCGGTGCGGTGCTCAAAGGCCCTGCCATCGTGGGGCCGGGATGTTTTATCGCATCGGGGGCATATCTTCGTGGCGGAGTCTATCTCGCGGGGGATTGCACCATTGGCCCCGGTTCGGAAATCAAAGCCAGCTTTGTTTTCGCGGGATCGGCTATCGCGCATTTCAACTTTGTCGGGGATTCGCTCGTCGGCGCAGGCGTCAATGTGGAGGCGGGGGCCGTTATCGCCAACTATCGCAACGAATTGGCGGACAAATCCATCCGCATCTTTATGGACGGCCGTGTCATCGAAACTGGCGTGGACAAGTTCGGCGCGTTGATCGGGGACGGGTGTAGGATCAGCGCGAATGCCGTGTTGGCGCCGGGGGCATTGCTGTCGCCCGATACCATTGTTGGCCGCTTGCAACTGATCGACCAATATCCCCGCTGATTCAGGCGGTGGATAGGCCGCTCAAAACGCGTCAGCCGCGTCCATCAGGGCGGTGAGTTTCTTCGGGGCGACAGCGCGCCAGCTGCGGGCGAGCCAGCCGGTTATGGCATCCCAGTCGGTGTCGCCCAGATCGAGGCGGATCGCGATCCAGCCGTCGCCGAAATAGGCGGGGCGGTAATAGCGGTCCGGGTCCTGCTCGATCAGCATGGCCTGTTCGTCCACGCCGCTGATCTTGACCAGCAGCGCCACTTTGCCGTCGCCATGGTGGTTGGTGGAAACGTAGGCGAATTTCTTGCCGCCCGCGATGCCGAAGCAGGCCATCCCGTGAGAAAGCACTTCGTCCGCTTCGGGCAGGGCCATGGCGCGGGTGCGCACCTCTCCGGTCAACCACTGCGGATCGCGCGCGCGGGACACCAGCGCGGCGAGGCAGCGGGAATAGAGCTGGTGTTCGGCGATCAGCACGCGCGCGGCGAGGCTGTCGGCGGTGTCGCCCGGCACGATCGCGACCGGCGTCTGGCCGAGGATCGGCCCTTCGTCGAGATCGGCGGTGACGAGATGCACGGTGCAGCCGCCGTGGCTGTCGCCCGCTTCCAGCGCGCGGTCATGCGTGTGCAGACCGGTGTATTTGGGCAGCAGCGAGGGGTGGATATTGACCATCCGCTCCGCCCATCCGGCGACGAAACCGGGGGTGAGGATGCGCATGTAGCCTGCCAGCGCGACGTATTCCGCCCCGCTCGCGCGGATCGCCGCATCCATCGCCGCATCGTGCGCGGCGCGCTCCATGCCCTTGTGCGAGAGGGCGAAGGTGGGCACGCCTTCGGCCTCCGCCAGCCTGAGGCCGCCTGCTGCCGGATCGTTGCTGGCCACCAGCACGATCTCGTAAGGCGCGCCGGGCTGGCGGCTGGCATAGAGCAGCGCGGCCATATTGGTGCCGCTGCCGGAAATCAGGACGGCGACTTTGGCCTTCGGAAGCGCGCTTTCGCTCGCTTCAGGCATCGTGGCGGGCTTCCCAATCGTTCTTGGCGCTCCACGTGCCGGCCTTGCCGCGCACGGTGCAGCCGCGCGTGCCGGCAACGATTTCACCGATACGGTACACGGCTTCGCCAGAATTCACCAATTCGGCGGTAACGTCCGCAACCTGTTCGGGCCGCACTGCCAGCACCATGCCCACGCCGCAGTTGAACGTGCGGGCCATTTCCTCCGGCTCGATATTGCCCTGCGCCTGCAGGAACGCCATCAGCCGGGGCTGATCCCAGCTATCGGCATCGATCACCGCATGCGCGCCTTCGGGCAGCACGCGGGGGACATTTTCGAGCAGACCGCCGCCGGTGATATGGGCAAGTGCGTCGATCTTGCCGCTGCGGATCGTGGGCAGCAGGGTCTTTACATAGATGCGGGTGGGCTCGATCAGTGCGTCGATCAGCAGCACGTCCTGATCGAACAGCGCCGGGCGGTTGAGTTTCCAGCCCTTGTCCGCGGCGAGGCGGCGGACGAGCGAATAACCGTTGGAATGGACGCCGGAACTGGCGAGGCCGAGCAGGACGTGACCCGGCGCGACCTTCTCGCCCGTCAACTGCTGGCCGCGTTCCACCGCGCCGACGCAGAACCCGGCGAGATCGTAATCGCCCGCTGCATACATGCCGGGCATTTCGGCGGTTTCGCCGCCGATCAGCGCGCAGCCCGCGATCCGGCAGCCTTCCGCGATCCCGGCGATGACGCGTTCGGCCACACCGTTGTCCAGCTTGCCGGTGGCGAAATAGTCGAGGAAGAACAGCGGTTCGGCGCCTTGCACGATCAGATCGTTGACACACATGGCGACCAGATCGATGCCGATTGCGTCGTGCCGGTCATGATCGATGGCGAGCTTGACCTTGGTCCCCACACCGTCGTTCGCGGCCACCAGCAACGGATCGCTGTACCCGGCGGCCTTCGGATCGAAGAAGCCGCCGAAGCCGCCCAGTTCGGCATCCGCGCCGGGGCGAGCGGTCGCCTTGACCATGGGGCCGATGGCTTTGACCAGCGCGTTGCCGGCCGCAATCGAAACGCCTGCTTTGGCGTAGCTATAGGAAGTCTCGTCGCTCATGTGGCGCGCCTAACGCTTTCCGGCTTGGAAATCCAAGCTTGTTTGGGCAAAAGGCTGCTAGTTTTTCCCATGTCCCATACTCTCACCGCCCCTTCCGCCCCTGACAGCCGCCGTCCGATCCTCTGGATCGGCCTTGTCGCGCTGGCGATTCTCCTCGCTTTCCTGGGGCGCGCGGCGCTGCTTGCGCAAGTGGAAGGGGATCGCGGAATCTCCCCGGTGATGAGCAACGGCGATATTTCGGTCGGCGGCATCGAAGTGGACACCACCGGCAAGAACGCCGACGAAGCGCGTGAAAACGGCTGGAAAATGGCCGAAAAGCTGGGATGGAAGAAGGTCGGCGGCCCGGACATGGCCGAATCGCAGATCGATTCGATGGTGTCAGCCATCGTCGTGGAAAAGGAACAGATCGGCCCGCATCGCTATATCGCGACGCTGGGCGTGGTGTTCGACCGCACGCGCGCCGGGCAGTTCCTCACCGCCAACGGCCCGCTGTCGCGCTCCGCGCCGATGCTGCTGATCCCGGTGCTCGATTCGGGCGGGGTGCAGACGGTCTATGAAGTGCGCAACCCATGGCAGAAGGCTTGGGCGGAGTTCCAGACCGGGGCCAGCGCGATCGATTATGTCCGCCCTTCCGGCGCGGGCAGCGATTCGCTGCTGCTGACGAATGGGCAGGTCACCCGCCGCAGCCGCCTGTGGTGGACCAATATCCTCGATCAGTTTTCCGCCTCCAACGTGCTGATGGCGGTTGCCCGGCTGGATCGGACTTATCCCGGCGGCCCGGTGACCGGCCACTTCACCGCTCGAATGGGGCCGGACAGCCGCTATCTCGACAGCTTCACGCTGACGGCGAAGGACGATGCGGGTATTCCGGGCATGCTCCAGCAGGCGCTGGTCCGCTTTGACGGGATCTATACCCAGGCGTTGCAGAATGGCTTGTTGCAACCCGATCCGACCTTGCGCGCCCAGCGGATCGAGATCGATCCGGTGCTGGCTGCGCTGATCGATGCCGGGCGCAAGGCGCAGGCGGCCAGCATGATGCCTGACGATGCGGTGTCCGTGGCCGTGCCGAAAGTGGAGACGCCCCCCGCCGTGGAACAGCCACCGGCGCAGCGCGCGGCAGCGGCGTTCACGGTTCAGTTCACCTCACCCGATGCCAATTCGGTCGACGCGGCGCTGGGTTCGGTGCGCGGGGCGTCCGGCGTGCAGAGCGCGTCGACTTCCAGCATCGCGATCGGCGGCATTTCGGTGATGCGCGTGACCTATGGCGGCAGCCTGAGCGAACTGGCGGCGGCGCTGCGCGCACGCGGCTGGCAGGTGAGCGAAGGCCAGAACGCACTGAGCATCCGCCGCTGACCGCACGGCGGCACACGAGTGGCATGACTGACCGATGAGCCAGATCGCATTGCCTTTGCAGGCCGGACAGGGCGGCGCGCGGCGCATCGTCATGGGATCGGCCAATGCCCCTATCGCCGAAGCATTGGCCGCGCCGGAAAACTGGCCGTTCCGCACCGCCGTGCTGACCGGACCCGCGCGTTCGGGCAAATCGCTGCTGGCCCGCTGGTTTGTGGAGCAGGGGCTGGGCGAAGCGCTCGACGATGTGGAGCGGATAGACGAGACGGACGTGTTCCACCGCTGGAACCGCGCGCAGCAGAACGGCGTGCCGCTGCTGCTTGTGGCCAACGGCGAAAGCTGGCCCATCGAACTGCCCGACTTGCGCTCGCGGATCGGTGCGGCGCTGCATCTGGCGGTGGCCTTGCCCGATGACGAGATGACGGCGGCACTGATTGCCGTCCATGCCGAACAGCGCGGGCTTGTTCTGGGGGAAGGCGCGCTTATCTATCTCACGCCGCGGGTGGAGCGCAGCTTCGCCGCGATCGAACGGCTGGTGGCGGCAATCGACCGGATCGGCCTCGAACGCAAACAGCCCGCGACGCAGGCGGTATGGCGCGATGCGCTGGAAGCGGTGCAAGGCGCGGCTCCCACGCTCTAGCCGGGGCTTTGCTTGCCTTGACAGGGATTTGATGAGAGAATCGGGGTTCTGATGTTCAAGAGTTTGATCGAATATCTGGACTCGATCCGTGCGCGCGATCCTGCGCCCCGTTCGCGTTGGGAAGTGCTGCTCTATCCCGGCGTGCTGGCGCTGGGCCTGCACCGGGCCTCCCACTGGCTCTATGGCGGCGGGCTTTATTTCCTGGCGCGGCTGGTGAACCATATGTCGCGCTGGATGACCGGGATCGACATCCACCCCGGTGCCACCATCGGGCATCACCTGTTCATCGATCACGGTTTCGTGACCATCGGCGAAACCGCCGAAATCGGCAACAATGTCACCATCTATCCCTGCGTCACGCTGGGCGGCACCAATCCGACCAACGGGATCGCGGGCAAACGTCACCCGACTTTGCGCGATGGCGTGATCGTCGGCTCGGGCGCGCAGATCCTCGGCCCCATCGTGATCGGGGAACGTGCGCGCATCGGCGCCAATGCGGTGGTGACGGACGACGTGCCCGAAGGGGCGACCATGGTGGGCTTCAAGGCGCGCTCCACGCTGGTCCCGGTGGAAGAATGGCTGCGCGAATTCGTCCCTTACGGCACCCCGTGCAAGGAACCATGCGAACCCGGCACCAGCCGGGTGGAGGAACTGGAACAGCAACTGGCCGAATTGAAGTCGGAACTGGAATTGCTGCGCACGGTGGTGGACCGGGCGGAAACCCAGGTCGGTGAACTTCGCCATGGCGAGGCCGGCGGTTGACGACGGGGCCGCATCACAAGACGGCGGTCGTGGCCTTTCCCGGCCGGCCCCCGTCCCAGATCGGTTTCGACAGGCTCGAACTCAATCGTATTCTCGATCTTTACGGCCGCATGGTCGCCGCCGGGCAATGGCGCGACTATGCGATGGATTTCGAACGCGACGCGGCGATCTTTTCCGCCTTCCGCCGGTCGGCGGAGCGCCCGGAAATCCGCATCGAAAAGCGCCCCGCGCTGCACACGCGGCAGGGCATGTGGGCGCTGTTCGGGGAAGCGGGCCAGGTGCTGAAGCGCGGCCACGAACTGCCCGGCATCCTCGCCCCGCTGGAGCGGCGGCTGCTCAAGATCGTCGAGGATTGAAGCGCCGTTTCAGGCGAACACGGTGCTGACTGGCAGGCTGGGCGGGATAAACCGCAAAAAGCCGGACAAGCCATAGCGAAAGGCCGCCCGCGCTGTGCGGACGGCCAGTCGTTTGCGTCTTCCATAATGCACTGGCGGCCCGGAGGAGCAGGCCGCCAGCGGGAAGGGGGTCAGAAGCGGAACTGGCCGTAGAGGCCGACTTCGTCCTGCTTGCCGTTGGCGTAAAGCGCGCTGTCGGTGAAATCGCCGCCAGAGAAGCCGTTGTCGCCCTTGTAGTGCTTGTAGATCAGCGCCAGGTCGACGATCTTCGCCGGGCTGTACTGCACGCCGACATTGAACATGTTGGCCTTGCGCGAAGGGGCGGTGTCCTTGTTCGGCTTGAGCCAGTCATAGCGACCGAACAGGCTCCACTTGTCCACCGGCGATACCGAAGCGAACACCGAATAGCCTTCGGCCTTGTCCTCGGGCGAAGTGGTCTTCACTTTCCAGTTCTTGGCGGTGAAATATTCGCCGCCGATCGTCACCGGAACGCCGCCCACCTTGTCCTTGTAAGCCAGCAGGGCGTTGAAGCGCTTGGCGGTGCGGTAGCTTCCGACGGTGGTGTCGGTGTCGTTGCCGAGCTTGCCGGTGTAACCGCCGACCGCCGCGTTGAAGCCCTTATAGGCCAGCGACACACGGCCTTCGAGATCGACCGAGTTGGTGAACTTGGGATCGCGGTAACCGCCGCCATCGACCGCGGAAACCTGATAGCTGACCAGACCGTTCACCAGGTCGCCGCCTACGTGGACGCCCCAGTCGGCCGAAGTGCCGTAGCCGAACAGGTCGGTGACGGTCTTTTCGAGGTGGCGATAGCCGTAGATGCCTTCGACGTAGGGAATCCAGGGCATGTCGGTGGCGCCCAGCGATACCGCGAGAGCCTTGTCGAGCTTGGCCTTGAGGTAGGCCTTCTTGATGTAGAAGCCCTTGCCGACATTCTTGCCCGCCGAGTTGGCGACGTTGTCGACGTCCATGGTGACGTTGCCGGAGAAGGTGTCATCGAACTTGTGATCGATGCCGATGTAGAAGCGCTTGATCTGGAAACCGCCCTGATCCTGCACTTTGTTGCCGTCATACTTGTTCGAAATGTTGCTGACGTTGAAGTACATGCGGCCGCTGATCTTGGTGTCGGCGGCCCACTTCATCGAATCGAGCAGCTTGGAGGGCTTTTCCGACGCGGCGAGCGCCTTGTCGGCCTTGGCGGTGGCGGCTTGGGCATCGGCCTGCGCCTGTGCCTGGGTGGCGCCCTGTTGGTTGACCTGCGCCTGCAGCGCATTGATCTGGGATTGCAGTTCGGAAAGCTGCTGCAGCGCCTGCTGCAACTGCTGCTGCGTGGCGGCGTCGCCGGTTGCGGCCATGACGGCCTGCGGCGTGGCGATGGCGGTTGCCAGTGCGGCAAGCGCGATGGTGGAACGAAAACGCATTGAGATAAAGCTCCCTGTGGCCCAGTGCTTTGGGTCGGGGAGCGCCCTATGCGGGGCATGTTACAGGATTGTGATAGGTATATTGCAGTTTTGCGGCACTGCGGAGCGGCGGGTTATCACTTTGAAATAACGTGTGTAATTTTGCCACATCGGCCCCGGTAAAGGCAGGGTGGCGAAAAAGAGCGGGGCGGGGCTGCCTTCGCGCCGTTTCCCCTCAGGCCGGGGCGGACAGTTTCATCAGCACCAGCCCACCGAGAATCAGTGTCCCGGCCAGCAGACGCAGGGCGTTGACCGATTCGTGCAGGAAAACGATCCCGACGATAAACGCGCCCACCGCGCCGATCCCGGTCCACACCGTATAAGCCGTGCCGAGGGGGAGCGAACGCATGGCCCATGCCAGCAGGCCGAAACTGGCGGTCATCGCGGCAAGCATCGTCACCGTCGGGCCTACCCGGGTGAAGCCTTCCGATTGCTTCATGGCGAAGGCCCAGACCACTTCGAGCAGACCGGCGACGATGAGAGCGAACCAGGCCATGGCAGCCTCCTGTTGCAAGCTGCCGGGCCGTCCCGGACCTGAACCCATAGGAGGGGGAGGACGTGGCCTCGCTTCCGAAAGGGGGCGTTAGCCCGCCGCTGGCCGGGAGGCAACCGGCGCGGTGCCGAACCCGCGCAGCGTGGGCACCAGTTCGTCGAAATGGCCGATCACCCGGTCCGCGCCGAGTTCATGGGCCGGCTTGTCGTTGAGGCCGAAGTCCACCGCGACGCAGGGGATGCCCGCCGCTTGCGCCGCGCCGACGTCGATCGTCGTATCGCCGACGAAGGCCGCGCTGCCGCCGCCGCAGCGGGCGATCATCTCGCGAATCGGATCGGGCTGGGGTTTGCTGCAGCCCGGCCCCATGGTGTCGCCGCCGATCACGGTGGCGAAACGGTCGAGCAGGCCGATCCGTTCGAGCAGGGCATGGGCGAACCGTTCGAATTTGTTCGTCACCACCGCAATCCTGCAACCTTCCGCCGCAAGCCTGTCCAGCATCGCCACGCAGCCGGGATAGGGGCGCGTGTGATCGGCCAGATGCGTTTCGTAATAAGTGAGCAGTTCCTTGTACGCAGGTTTGAAAGTGTCCTCGTCCAGCCCGCCGTCGACAATCAGCGCGCGTTCCAGCATCCGCCGCACGCCGCGCCCCACCAGCGGGCGAATCCCTTCCAGCGGGATCGGATCGCGCCCGGCGAAGACCAGCGCATGGTTGAGCGCGATGCACAGATCCTGCGAGGAATCGACCAGCGTGCCGTCGAGATCGAATCCGACGATGGCGAAGGGGAAATCGGACGAAGTGCTCATGACCGGGGCACCTGCCCGCCGATTGTGGAAACTGCAAGCCCCGTCTGGCGCGGCGCGCGGCACGTGATATGGACTACGCATGACTGACATCGCCGCCATCATTCTCGCCGCGGGCAAAGGCACCCGCATGAAAAGCGACACGCACAAGGTGCTGCATCCGATTGCGGGGCGGCCGATGCTGCTCCATCTGATGGAAGCGGTGGATGCCTTGCACCCGGCGGCCAAGGTCGTGATCGTGGGGGACAAGGCGGATCAGCTTGAAACGGCGCTGGCGGGCCAGGCCACGCTCGCCCGGCAGGAACCGCAACTGGGCACCGGCCATGCGGTGCAGCAGGCGGAAGGCGCGCTGGCCGGGTTTTCGGGCGATGTGCTGATTCTCTATGGCGATGTGCCGTTCGTGCCCACCGCCACGATGCAGGCGATGATCGACCGGCTGAACGCGCCCGATGCGCCCGCCGTGGTGGTGCTGACGTTCCAGCCCGAAGATACGCAAGCCTATGGCCGGGTGATCTGCGCAGCCGATGGCGCGGGCGACCGGATCGTGAAAATGGTCGAACACAAGGACGCGAGCAAGGCGGAGCGCGCGGTGCGCCGGTGCAATTCCGGGCTGATGGCGGTCAAGGCGAAGGATCTGTTCGCGCTGCTTGCCCGTGTGACGAACGACAACGCGGCGGGTGAATATTACCTGCCCGATATCGTCAATCTCGCCAATGCCGACGGGCGCCACTCGGCGGTGGTCGATACCGATCCGTTCGATGTGGCCGGGATCAACAGCCGCGCGGAACTGGCCGCGATGGAACAGGCATGGCAGCAGCGCCGCCGGGCGCAGGCGATGGCGGACGGGGCCAGCCTGATCGCGCCGGAAACCGTGTGGTTCAGTTGGGATACGAAACTGGGCCGCGATGTGACGGTGGAACAGAATGTCGTGTTCGGCCCCGGCGTCACCGTGGCGGATAACGTGCGCATCCGCGCCTTTTCGCATCTCGAAGGGGCGCGTCTGGCCAGCGGCGCGGAAGTCGGCCCCTATGCCCGCCTGCGCCCCGGCGCGGTGCTGGAAGAAGGGGCGCGGATCGGCAACTTCGTCGAAATGAAGAAGGCCGTGCTGGGCAAGGGCGCCAAGGCCAACCACCTGACCTATCTGGGCGATGCCGAAGTCGGGCCGGGCGCCAATATCGGCGCGGGCACCATCACTTGCAATTACGATGGCTATTTCAAGCACAAGACGCTGATCGGCGCGCGGGCCTTCATCGGTTCCAACAGCGCGCTGGTCGCGCCGGTACGGATCGGCGCGGATGCCATCGTCGCGGCGGGCAGCACGGTGACGCGCGATGTGGACGATGGCGAATTGCGGCTGGTGCGGGCGGAACAGCTCGTCAAACCCGGCTGGGCGGACCGTTTCCACGATGCGATGAAAAAGAAGAAGGCGGCGGAAAAGGCCGAAAAGGAAAAACAGGCTTGAAGTGATATCATGATATGATATCTGCATATCATGCCGCGCATTCTCGCCGACCTGGCTGAAGACGATATCAAATGGCTCGACGCCCGCGCGGCGGAGCAGGGCAAATCGCGCGCGGCGGTGCTGCGCGAAGCGGTCAGCGCTTATCGCACGGAAGGATCGGCCGACTGGATCGCGCGCGGCTTCGGCGTGTGGAAAGACCGCGTGGCGATGACGGATTCGATCGTCTGGCAGCGGCGGGAACGGGCAAACTGGAATCGCGGCGATGCCGCCCCCCATGCTGGCCCCCATGCTGGCCCCGATGCCGGGCCGGAGAGTGCGGCAGCCGATGGCCGCGGGGATAACGGCTGATGGCCGGCTTCGCCTTTGACAGCAATATCGTGATCGACACCCTGATGGGGATCGACAAGGCGCGCGTCGAACTGGAACGCGCGGCGCGCCATGGCGGGCGCGTCTGGATCAGCCGGATCGTATGGCTGGAAGTGATGTCGCTTGTCAGCGGGGAACCGCTGCGTCTGGCGGAACGCTTTCTCGAAGGTTTCGCGATTGACGAGGTGGACGGGGAAATCACCGCCCGCGCCGCTGCGCTGCGGCGTGAACGCCCCCATATGAAAACCCCCGATGCCATCGTGCTGGCCAGTGCGATGGTGCGCGGGCGCGTGCTGGTTACACGGAATACGAAGGATTTTCCGGCGGAAATGCCGGGCATCCGGGTCCCTTATACGCTTTAGGCTCCTTATTTCAGGATTGAACACATGTGCGGAATCATTGGCATTGCCGGCAAGGAAGAAGTTGCGGATCGCCTGGTCGATGGCCTGCGGCGGATGGAATATCGCGGTTATGACTCGGCCGGGATCTGCACCTTGTTCGACGGTCAGTTGGTGCGCCGCCGTGCGGAAGGCAAGCTGGTCAATCTGGTGAAGGAACTGGCCGGCCATCCCGCGCCGGGTGAAGTGGGTATCGCGCATACCCGCTGGGCCACGCATGGCGCGCCGACCACGAACAACGCCCACCCGCACGCCACGGAAGAAGTGGCATTGGTCCACAACGGGATCATCGAGAATTTCCGCCCCTTGCGCGAAGAACTGATGGCGCGGGGCCGCCACTTCGAAAGCGAGACCGATACCGAAGTCGTCGCGCATCTGGTGTCGGAGCAGGTGGAAGCGGGCAAGAGCCCGCAGGACGCGGTGAAGGCGGTGCTGCCGCGCTTGCGCGGGGCCTTCGCGCTCGCCATCGCTTTTCGCCGGCATCCCGACATGCTGATTGGCGCGCGGCTCGGTTCGCCGCTGGTGGTGGGCTATGGCGATGGGGAAACCTATCTCGGGTCCGATGCCCTGGCGCTCGCCCCGCTGACGCAGAAGATCACTTATCTGGAAGAGGGCGATTGGGTCGTCCTGACGCGCGGCGAGGCCGCAATTTTCGATGCGGAGAACAACCGCGTCACGCGCGAAGTGACGACTTCGGGCGCTTCGGCGGCTGCGATCGAGAAAGGCAATTACCGCCACTTCATGCAGAAGGAGATCTTCGAGCAGCCGGTGGTGGTGGCGCAGACGCTGCGTTCCTACATCCGCCAGCTCGAACGCAAGGTGGCGCTGCCGCAGATCGATTTCGATCTTTCCAACATCAATCGCGTCACCATCGTCGCTTGCGGCACTTCCTACTACGCCGGGATGGTGGCGAAGTACTGGTTCGAACAGTTCGCCCGCGTGCCGGTGGACATCGATGTGGCGAGCGAGTTCCGCTATCGTGAACCGGTGCTGGAAAAGGGCGGGCTGGCGCTGTTCATCTCGCAATCGGGCGAAACCGCCGATACCCTGGCCGCGCTGCGCCATTGCAAGGACGAAGGGCAGACGATTGCCGTGGTGGTGAACGTGCCCACCAGTTCCATGGCGCGCGAGGCGGACCTGCTGCTGCCCACGCATGCCGGGCCGGAAATCGGCGTCGCTTCGACCAAGGCGTTCACTTGCCAGTTGGCGGTGCTGGCCGCGCTGGCCGCGCATATGGCGGTGCGGCGCGGGCGGATGGACCGCGATGAAGAAGCGGTGGTGGTCGATCACCTGCTGCAAGCCCCGGCCGCGATCAACGCCGCGCTGGCGTTCGACGATGCGATTGCGGGCATGGCCCACCTCATCGCCCCGGCGCGCGATGTGCTCTATCTCGGGCGCGGGCCGGATTATCCGCTGGCGCTGGAAGGGGCGCTCAAGCTCAAGGAAATCAGTTATATCCACGCGGAAGGCTATGCCTCGGGCGAAATGAAGCACGGCCCCATCGCGTTGATCGATGAATCGGTGCCGGTAATCGTGCTCGCTCCGTCCGGCCCGCTGTTCGAAAAAACCGTGTCGAACATGCAGGAAGTGCGTGCGCGCGGCGGCAAGATCGTGCTGATTTCCGATGCCGAAGGGATCGCGGAAGCGGGCGACGGGTGCATGGCCACCATCGAGATGCCGCGCGTCCACCCGCTGATCGCGCCGCTGGTTTATGCCGTGCCGGTGCAGTTGCTGGCCTATCACGTGGCGGTCGCCAAGGGGACGGATGTCGATCAGCCCCGAAATCTTGCGAAATCGGTAACCGTCGAATAGGGCTTTTTTCGCCCGCAAGTTTACGCGGGGGAAACATTTGGATTGTAAGTACCGCCTCGTGGGCGACAAACGATCCAAACGGCAGCTTTCACAGGCTGACTTTCCCGCCGAATTGCCGCTGCGGGTGTTGCTGGGAATCGGCAATACCGACAGCGACGGCTGGGTGCGGCTGCGCGGCCTGCAATATTCCTATCCCGTCCGCATCGCTTACCGCCGCCTGTTGCTGCATGCCATTGCGGCCGCGGCGACTCTCCTCATGGTTTTCGCCGATCTTCCGCCGTGGCTCCCGATTGGCTGGGCGGTGGCGCTGGCGGCCATGCTTTTCTGCAGTCTGCGCCTCGACTGGCGGTTGGCGGATGTGGACCGCCGCCCGATCGCGCGATGGGAAGTATGGCTGCACACCCTGCTGTCCGGGGTGATCGCGCTGCTCTGGGGCGTGCCGATCCTGATCTTCTCGCGCTATGGTCCGCCGGGCGATATATACGCCATCTGGGGCGTTCAGGCCATGCTGCTGGCAGCGGTGGCGCTGTGGCTGGCGCCGGTGCTGCTGGGGGCATGGCTGATTATTCTGCTGCTCGGCTCGTCGGCCATCGTGGCGCTTTCCATGGGCCACCACTTCGAAATGGCGTGCATCGCCGTGTCGTTCACCGCGATGGCCCTGGCCGGTTCGCGCAAGGGCGCACATCAATATCTGGCCGGGCGCATCGCCGAAGTGGGCTTCGCGGAAAAGCAGGAAGTCGTCTCTCTGCTCCTGCGCGAGTTCGAGGAAACCGGGGCGGACTGGCTCTGGGAAACGGACACGCTGCGTTGCGTGCGCGGGGTCGGTGCGGGCTTCGCCCAGGCCGTGGGCCACGAAGCGCACGAAATCGAAGGCAAACCCTTCTTCCAGCTCATTTCCGGGCCGGGCTGGGAAACCGGCGATTTCCCGTCCAGCATTCACGATCTGGCCGAACGGTTGCAACGGCGGGAAAGCTTTTCCAACCTGATCGTGCAGGTGGCTGTCGACGGCCACGAGAGATGGTGGGAACTGTCCGGCATGCCCAAACTGGACCAGGCCGGCCGCTTCCTTGGGTTTCGTGGCGTCGGCTCGGACGTGACCGAGCAGCGCGCATCTTCGGAGAAGATCGCCTATCTCGCCCAGTTCGATGCGCTGACCGGCCTGCCCAACCGCATGATGCTGATCAAGGCGCTGGGCGAAGCGCTGCATCAGGCGGAACAGCGCGGCACGCACTGCGCGTTCCTGATGATCGATCTCGACCGTTTCAAGCAGATCAACGATTCGCTGGGGCATCTGGTGGGCGATGCGCTGCTGGCGCAAGTGGCCGAGCGGCTCGAAAGCCTGATGGGTGGCAACGAACTGTGCGGCCGCCTTGGCGGGGATGAATTTGCCATCGTGATGCGCGATGCGTCCGATATGCAGAGAGTGGACGAAGTGGCGGACAGCGCGATCGCGCTGCTGTCGCAGCCTTACGAGGTGGACGGCCACGTGCTCTACGTGGGGTGCAGCGTCGGTTCCGCCATCGGCCCGCGCGATGGGATGACGATAGAAGCGCTGATCCGCAACGCCGACCTTGCGCTTTACCGGGCCAAGGGCAGCGGGCGCGGTATTCACGTTCATTTCGATCCGTCGCTGCATCGCGATGCGGAGGACCGGCAAACGCTCGAACTGGCGTTGCGCCATGCGTTGGAGCGCGATGAGTTTCATCTCAATTTTCAGCCGGTGGTCGATACCCGTTCGGAATGCCTGGTCGGTTTCGAGGCGCTCCTGCGCTGGACCAGCGCGGAGCATGGGATTGTCGAGCCGGGCAAGTTCATCCCCGTGGCTGAGGACACGCGCCTGATCGTGCCGATTGGCGAATGGGTGCTGCGCGAAGCCTGCCGCGAAGCGGCGCGCTGGCCGCATGATGTCAAGGTCACGGTGAACGTGTCCGGCGAACAACTGCTGGCGCCCGGCTTTACCGATACCGTGGTTGGCGCGCTGAGCGATTGCGGATTGGCGCCGCAAAGGCTGGAAATCGAAGTGACGGAAAGCGTTTTCATGCGCGACGGCATGATTGCTCGGGTGGCGCTCGACCGGATCATCGCGCTGGGTTGCAGCGTGGCGCTGGACGATTTCGGCACCGGTTCGTCATCGCTCGATTATCTGCGCAAGCTGCGTTTCTCGACCGTGAAGATCGACCGCAGCTTCGTGAAGGGGGCGGCCATCGGCAATCGGCAAAGTCTGGCGACCATCCGCGCGGTCGTCGCCATGGCAAGCTGCCTTGAAATCGCGACGACCGCCGAAGGCGTGGAAATGACTTCCGAAGCGCGCCTAATCCGCGAACTCGGCTGCGACAATATCCAGGGATATTATTTCGGCATGCCGATGGCGGCGGCGGAAGTGCAGGCCCTGTTCGAACGTGAACAGGCCGGGGGCCTGCGGGCCTGAGCGGCTGGCCCTGAAGCGCCAATCGGGCACGCTGCTGGCGCACACAAAAAAGGGCCGCGTCCCGATGGACGGCGGCCCTTTTTCCATTTCCTTGCGCGAAAAGCGCGTCAGGCGTGCACGAGGCTGCGGATCGCACTTTCGAACAGGGCGCGGCCATCGGCGCTGCCGTGGCCGGGTTCGATGGCGCGTTCGGGGTGGGGCATCATGCCCAGCACGTTGCCCGCTTCGTTGAGTACGCCTGCGATGGCGCGGGCCGAACCGTTCACTTCTTCGGCATAGCGGAAGGCTACGCGGCCTTCGCCTTCCAGCCGGTCCAGCGTTTCGGCATCGGCGAAATAGTTGCCATCGTGGTGCGCGACCGGGATATGGATCGTCTGCCCCGCTTCATAAGCGGCGGTGAACAGCGACTGGCTGTTCGCCACGGTCAGCGGCACGGTGCGGCAGATGAAGTTCTGGCTGGCGTTGCGCATCAGTGCGCCCGGCAGCAGGCCCGCTTCGGTCAACACCTGGAAACCGTTGCACACGCCCAGCACCGGCACACCGCGTGCGGCGGCGGCGATCACCGCCTGCATGATCGGGCTGCGCGCGGCCATCGCGCCGGAACGCAGATAATCGCCATAGGAAAACCCGCCGGGCAGCGCGATGAAATCGAGCCCTTCGGGCAGTTCGGCATCGCCGTGCCACACACGCAGAGCCGGCGCGCCCGATACCTGTTCCAGCGCAACCGCCATATCCCGGTCGCAATTGGAGCCGGGAAAGGTGATAACGGCGGATCGGAACCCGCTCACGCCGCGACCTTCTCGATGCGGTAGTTTTCGATAACCATGTTGGCCAGCAGCTTGCGGCACATCTCGTCCAGCGCTTCATCGCTGACGTTCCGGTCGACATCGAGTTCGATCAGCCGCCCGGCGCGGACATCGTTGACGCCGGAAAAGCCCAGCCCTTCCAGCGCGTGATGGATCGCCCGGCCCTGAGGGTCGAGCACGCCGTTCTTCAGGCTGACATGGACGCGGACTTTCATGGATAGCGGCCCTTTATTCGCAAATGTGACACGGGAATCGCAGCGAGCCTATGCCCCCGGCAGCGCCGCAGGGCAAGGACCGCGCGGCCCTTACTTCTTGCCGCGCAGCTTGCGGTGCACGCTGAGATCGTGGACTTCGCTCGGCCCTTCGCTTTCGAGCAGGCCGAGACGGCGGGCGACTTCCTGATAGGCTTCTTCTTCGCCCCCCAAATCGCGGCGGAAGCGATCCTTGTCGAGCTTTTCGCCGGTGGTCATGTCCCACAGGCGGCAGCCGTCCGGGCTGATTTCGTCAGCCAGGATCACGCGCGAGAAATCGCCGTCCCAGATGCGGCCGAATTCCAGCTTGAAATCGATCAGGCTAATGTTGATCGCCGCGAACATACCGACGAGGAAATCGTTGATGCGGATCGCCATCGAGGAAATGTCCTGCATTTCCTCGTTCGAAGCCCAGCCGAAGCAGGCAATATGCTCTTCCGCGATCATCGGATCGCCCAGCGCATCGTCCTTGTAATAGTATTCGATCAGCGTGTGGGGCAGTGGCTCGCCTTCTTCGATGCCCAGCCGCTTGCAGATCGAACCGGCCGCGACATTGCGCACCACCACTTCGATCGGCACGATTTCCACCTGCCGCACGAGCTGTTCGCGCATGTTCAGGCGGCGGATGAAGTGCGTGGGGATGCCGATATGGTTCAGGCGGGTGAACACATATTCGCTGATGCGATTGTTGATTACGCCCTTGCCGTTGATCGTGCCCTTTTTCTGGGCGTTGAACGCGGTCGCATCATCCTTGAAGTACTGGATGATCGTGCCCGGTTCGGGGCCTTCGTAGAGAATCTTGGCCTTGCCTTCGTAGATCTGGCGGCGACGCGACATGGGCCTGCCCTTTTCTGGTGGTAGAAGTAGATCGCCCCGGCTGACGAAGCGGTTTGGCTTCGGCTGGCCGGGGCGTTTGCTGCCCCATAGTACGAAAGCCTGTGGAAAGCAATTGCGCAGACCCGCGGATTTGCTGGCCTTCACAGGCGATTATCTGGGGTGCTCGCAGGCGAAAGACAAGGGTGGGGCCGCACATTGCGAGTCGCCCGGTTGAATGATCGCCCCGCATCGGGCAAAGGCCGCTCCATGTCCGGTCCCTATGCAGAGCATCAGGCCGATCTTGCCGCTCTGGCGGGCAAGGCGCGGCTGCGTTCCCTGCGCCCGCGCGAAGGCGTGGATTTCGCGTCGAACGATTATCTCGGCCTCGCGGGCGATCCGCGGATGAAGCTGGCTTTCGCCGCCGCGCTCGAACGCGGGGTGCCGGTCGGTTCGGGCGGATCGCGCCTGCTGCGTGGCAACCATGCGGAGCATGAGGCGCTGGAGGAAGAGGCGGCGCGGTTCTTCGGCTGCGAAAGCGCGCTCTATCTCGCCAACGGTTTCGGCGCCAATTCGGCGCTGGTCGCTACCTTGCCGCGCAAGGGTGATGTGGTGATCTACGATCAATTGATCCACGCCAGCCTGCACGAAGGGCTACGGCTGACCCGGGCCGACCGGGCGGTGGCGCCGCACAACGATCCGCAGGGCTTTGCCGATGCGATTGCCCGCTGGCGGGCCAAGGGGGGCACCGGGCGGCCATGGATCGCGGTGGAAAGCCTCTATTCGATGGACGGGGATATCGCCCCGCTCGATGCGCTGATCGCGCTGGCGGATGCGCATGACGGGGTGATGCTGGTCGATGAAGCCCATGCGACGGGCGTGTTCGGCGATCGGGGCAGGGGCGTTGCCGCCGCGTTGCAGGGGCGAGGCAATCTCATCACCATGCATACGTGCGGCAAGGCGCTGGGCAGCGAAGGGGCGCTGGTCTGCGGGCCGAAAGTGGTGACGGATTATCTCATCAACTGCGCGCGCGGTTTCATTTTCTCCACCGCGCCCAGCCCGCTGATGGCCGCCGCCACGCGGGAAGCGCTGCGTATCTGCGTGCAGGAACCGGCGCGCAGGGAACGGCTGACGGCATTGATCGATCATGCCGCCGGGGCGCTGGCCCCGCTGGGCGTCGCGCCGACCGGGAGCCAGATCGTGCCGATCGTCTTGGGCGAGGATGCCCGGACGATGGCGGTGGCGGCCACGATGCAGGCCGCCGGGTTCGACATTCGCGGGATTCGCCCGCCCACGGTGCCTTCGGGCACGTCGCGCCTGCGCTTGTCATTGACGCTGAACGCCAGTCCGGCCGATGTCGATGCGCTGGCCGCCGCCTTGACAGAGGCATTGTCATGACGGCTTTCGCGGTCACCGGCACCGATACCGATGCGGGCAAGACGGTGTTCGCCGCCGGGCTCGCCGGGTATCTCGGCGCGTGGTACTGGAAGCCGGTGCAGGCGGGCACGGAAGGGGGCACCGATGCCCTGCGCGTGGCCGCGCTGTCGGGCTTGCCGCCGGAACGCATCCTGCCCGAAGCCTATAGCCTGACCACCCCCTGTTCCCCCCACCGCGCCGCGCAGATCGACGGGGTGAGGATCGAGGACGCGGCGCTCACCCTGCCGCCGCAGCGGCCCTTGGTCGTCGAAGGGGCGGGTGGGGCGCTCGTCCCCCTGCGCGACGATCTGACTGTGGCGGACCAGATCGCCCGCTGGAGCCTGCCCGCAATCGTCGTCGCGCGTACCACGCTCGGCACGATCAACCACACGTTGATGACGGTGGAAGTGCTGCGCGCACGGGGCATAACTGTGCACGGCGTGGCCTTTGTCGGCGATGCGAACGAAGATAGCGAAGCGACGATCTGCCGCATCGGGCAGGTCCGCCGTCTCGGCCGCCTGCCGTTCCTTGACCCGTTGAACGCGGACACTTTGGCTTCGGCGTTTGCGGAAGCCTTTGTCGAAGGGTTAGCGCTGTGAGCGATTCTCCCGTCTGGCACGCGTTCACCCAGCATGGCCTCAATGAGCCAATCGGGCTTGTCACCCATGGCGAAGGGGCGGCACTTCATACGCAGGATGGCCGCCGGGTGATCGATGCGATCTCAAGCTGGTGGGTGACGACCCACGGCCACCGTAACCCGCGCGTGATGGCCGCGATCCGGGCGCAGACCGAAAAGCTCGATCAGTTGATTTTCGCCGGATGGACGCATGAACCGGCGGAGGAAGTCGCCCGTGGGCTGACCGCGATCATGCCGCCGGAACTGACGCGGGTGTTCTTCTCCGATTCCGGCTCCACCTCAGTCGAAGTCGCGCTGAAGATGGCGCTCGGCTATTGGGCGAACCGGGGCGAACCGCGCCACCGGCTGGTGGTGATGGAGCATTCCTATCACGGCGACACCATCGGCGCGATGTCGGTGGGCGCGCGCGGCGTGTTCAACGCGGCCTATGCGCCGCTGCTGTTCGATGTAGGGCGGGTGCCGTTCCCCAGCAATCCGCAGGCGACGCTGGATGCGCTGGAGGCGGAATGCCGGGCGGGCGCGGCGGCGTTTATCGTTGAGCCGCTGGTGCTCGGCGCGGGCGGGATGATGATGTATGGCCCGCCGGTGCTGGCGGACATGCGGGCGATCTGTGCCCGGTACGGCACGCTGTTCATCGCCGACGAAGTGATGACCGGGTGGGGCCGCACCGGCAGCCTGCTGGCATGCGAACAGGCCGGGATTGTGCCCGATCTGCTGTGCCTGTCGAAAGGGCTGACGGGCGGGGCGCTGCCGCTCGCCGTCACCATGGCGAGCGAGGCGATCTGGAATGCGCACTATTCGACCGACCGCGCGCTGACGTTCTTCCATTCCTCCAGCTACACCGCCAATCCCATCGCCTGCGCGGCGGCGGCGGAAAATCTCGCCATCTGGCGGGAGGAGCCGGTGCTGGAACGGGTGGCGGACCTTGCCGCGCGGCAGGAACGGCAACTTGCCACGCTGGTGGGCCACGCTGCGATCCGCGATCTGCGCCGCTGCGGCACGATCACGGCGATGGAACTGGGGGGGGAAGGCGCGGCCTATCTTTCCGGGCTCGGCCCCGCATTGCTCGGCTATTTCCGCGACCGGGACGTGCTGCTGCGCCCGCTCGGCAATACGGTGTACGTCATGCCGCCCTATTGCATCGGGGATGACGATCTCGACACGGTCTATGCGGTGATCCGTTCGGCGGCGGATGCCGTGGCGGCGGGCGCTTTCAGCCGGTAGCCCGGCGTTCGGTCTCGATCACGCGCTGGGCGGGGGTCAGCCCCAGCGCTTGCGCCAGCGCCTTGTGATCCTTTTCCGCCTGCTGCGTATAGAGCGCGGCGATCCCGTCATGCAGTGACAGGATCAACTGGCCATCTTCCACCGTCAGCGCGCTTTGTTCCAGCGCATCCCGCGTGCCGCCGCTGAACCGCCGGGCCAGGCGCACGGCCAGGCCCCAGACGCGCCCTTTGCGCAGGCTGGCGGGCGGAGCGATCCGTTCGAGCGCGGGAAATTCCGCCTTGGCGGCGACATTGGCGCTGGCGGCGGCGGCGATCATCGCCCGCCCTTCGCCATCGATGCCGATCCAGCGCTTGCGCAGCGCCCATTCCAGCGCCTCGTCCGCGCGCAAGTTCGGCTCGGTGCGGTTGGCCGCCAGCGCCAGCATGGTCGCGGCGTGGCGCAGCCGTTCCTGCCCGCTGCCCGCCATATGGGCCGCCGCTGCGGTCCAGCGGGTGATCGTTGCCGCCTCGTCCGCCTGAATGCCCAGTTGGGTGGCGAATTCCGTTACGCCTGCCAGCAACGGGTCCTGTGCCTGCTGTGCGGGATCGAGTTGCTGATAAAGCAGCCCTTCGCGCAGGCCCCAGGCGGAAAAGACGATGCGCGCTGGGCGCAGGACGCCGATCAGCGCCGCCAGCAGGGCCGCCGCATCGGGCAGCATGGTCAATCGCGCGGCGGAGACCATCGGCACTTCGGTGGCGAGCTTGGCGCGTTCGATCACCTGGCACAGCCTCAGCGCGTCGTCCGCCGCCATCGAAAACCCGTGTGGATCGTCATAGGGCCAGTCGAGCGCGTGCAGCGCATAGTGGGCGAGCGCCCGGTGCGATCCACCGACGAGATAGAGCGGCAGATCGGCCCCGCCAGACCATTCGGTCGCCTGAAGCATTTTCTGGACATGGCGGGTGAACTTGACGCTCCCCTCCGCGCGCAACTGCGGCAGGCGCAGCGTGCCCAGCGGCAAGCTGGTGCCATGGGTGCGGTTTTCGCCGTCGATATCGACCAGTTCGAGACTGCCGCCGCCGAGATCGGCGACGATCCCTTTCGCTCCGGGGAAGGCAGCGGCGACGCCGGCGGCACTGGCCAGCGCTTCCTCTTCGCCCGAAAGCAGGCGCACATCGATCCCCAGTGCACGTATCGCATCGAGGAACGCGGGGCCGTTTTCCGCGTCGCGCGATGCCGCCGTGGCGACCGCATCGACATGGCGCACGCCGCGCAGGCGCAGGATCGTGGCATAACGGGCCAGCGCTTCCAGCGCCATTTGCCGCGAGCGGGGGCTGAGCTTCCCGTTTTCCGCCACGCCCTTACCCAGGCGCGCAGTGACTTTTTCATTCAGCAACACGCCCGGCGCGCGCGGCGGCCCGCCAAATATGACGAGGCGCACGGTGTTGGAACCGATATCGATGACGGCGCGTTCACCGGTCATCAGACGGCACCGCGCCGCAGGGAGAGTTTGGGCACCTTGCGCCCCCGTGCCAGCGCTGCGCCGCGCCCGGAAAGCGAAGGATTGGTCATGAAATAGCGGTGCAGGTTGAACGGTTCCTCGCCCTTGTCCATCCGCCGGTAGGAACCGTCCGGCTGCAACAGCCAGCTTTGTTCGGTATCCAGCAGATTGGCGAGCATGACCTGATCCAGCACCTGATCGTGCACCGTGCCATTGCGGATCGGCACCAGAAGTTCCACGCGGCGGTCGAGATTGCGGCTCATCCCGTCGGCGGAAGAGATGAACACTTCCGCCTTGGGATTGGGCAGGGCGGAGCCTGCGGCAAAGGCCCAGATGCGGCTGTGTTCGAGGAAACGCCCGATCACCGATTTGACCGCGATATGTTCCGACATGCCCGGAACGCCGGGCCGCAGGCAGCAGATGCCGCGCACCACCAGATTGATTTCCACCCCGGCGTTGCTGGCGGCGTAGAGCCGTTCGATCAGGCCATCGTCGGTCAACTGGTTCATCTTGGCCCAGACCGCCGCCGGTTTGCCCGCCTGCGCGTTTTCGATCTCGCGATCGATGCAGCTATACAGCCGGCTGCGCAGGTCGATCGGCGAAATGGACAGCAGTTCCATTTCGTGCGGTTCGACATAGCCGGTGATGAAATTGAACAGCCGCCCGGCATCGCGCGCGGCCTTGGGATCGGCGGTGAAGAAGCTGAGATCGGTGTAGATCCGCGCGGTGACCGGGTGATAATTGCCGGTGCCGAAGTGGCAGTAGGTGCGGTAGCTGTCCCCTTCGCGGCGGACCACTATCGAAACCTTGGCGTGGGTTTTCCAATCGACGAAGCCGTAGATCACCTGCACGCCCGCCCGTTCGAGCTGGCTGGCCCAGAGGAGATTCTGTTCTTCGTCGAACCGGGCTTTCAATTCGACCACGGCGGTGACGGACTTGCCCGCTTCCGCCGCCGCGATCAGCGCGGCGATGATCGCGGATTGCTTGCCCGCGCGATACAGCGTCTGCTTGATCGCCACCACATCGGGATCGGCTGCCGCCTGACGCAGGAAATCGATCACCACTTCGAAACTTTCGTAAGGGTGATGGACGATCAGATCCTTTTCGCGGATCGCGGCGAAGCAATCGCCGTCATGCTCCTTGATCCGTTCGGGAAAGCGGGGGCTATACGGTTCGAACTTGAGATCGGCCCGGTCTTCATCGACAATTGCCGACAGGCCCGACATGCCGACGAGCCCGCCGGTCTTGATGACCATGGCCTGTTCGAGGCCGAGCTGATCGAGCAGCAGTTCCTCCGCCAACTGGTTCAGTTCGCCCTGCAATTGCAGCAGGATGACCTTGCCGCGCCGCCGCCGCTGGATCGCACGGCGATAATACCGCACCAGGTCTTCGGCATCTTCCTCGATCTCGATATCGCTGTCGCGCAAGACGCGAAACACGCCGTGCCCTTCGAAGCGGAAGCCGGGGAAGAGGATGTCCGCATAGCGGCAGATCAGATCCTCGATGCTGATATAGACCGCGTTCGGCCCCGGCAGGCGGATGAAGCGCGGCAGGGCGGACGGGATCAGCACCATTTCCATCATCGCCGCCTGATCGGCGGTGCGGGTGAGGGAGAACAGGATGCCCATGCCCTGATTGGCGATGAACGGGAAGGGATGGGCCGGATCGATCGCCTGCGGGGTGATGATCGGCAGCACGGCTTCGCGGAAATGCTTTTCCAGCCATTGCACCTGTTCGGCGGTGAAGGGATGGCGTTCGGTGCTGACGAGGATATCTTCCCGCGCCAGCAGGCCCTGCAGTTCTTCCCATATGGCCTGCTGATCGGTCAGCAGTTCGATCACCGCCGCGCGCACCGCCGAAAGCTGCTGCATGGGGGTCAGCCCGTCGATGGAGATTTCGCTGATCTTCCGTTCCACCTGTCCGGCCAGCCCGGCCACGCGCACCATGGTGAATTCATCGAGATTGCTGCCCGAGATGGACAGGAAGCGCAGCCTTTCCAGCAGCGGATAATCGGTGTTGCAGGCTTCATCCAGCACGCGCCGGTTGAAGTTCAGCCAGCTCAGCTCGCGATTGAAGTAGCGCGCGCCGCCTTGCGGGGCATCCGCCTGCGGAACGTCTGCGGGGGAGGCATCGGGACGCAGCGCCAGGGTTGCGTCGCTGCCGGTCGAATCGAGGTCTTGCTGTTGCATGTCGGACCACTGCATCGGGCGATCTTATTACATTTCAATGACAGGCGCAGCCCGATTGGCGGAATATTGCGACAGGGGCATGGAAATGGGCGGTTCGTTCCCGATGTTCCCCGCCCGCGCGGATCATGCGCCGGGCATGCGGAGACCTTGCAGCCAGTCGCCGATAACGGCCCTTCCGGCTTCCACCGCACCGGGGCCGAAATCGGCGTGCGCCTGCCGCAAGGCCTGCTCGTCGCCCCCTGCTTCCACCACCGCTTCGGGCCATTGTTCCACCCACGCGTCGAAGCGCGGGTCGAGCCCCATTTCGGCGTGGAATTGCAGCGCCAGAATATTGGCGCCCCGGCGGAATGCCTGATGATCGTACACATGGCTGGACGCCAGCAGTTCGACGTTGTCGGGCAGCGTGAAGGTATCTCCATGCCAGTGGAGCACCGGGGTATCGGCCAGATGATGCAGTGGGTTGCCCTGGGCGCGGGCATGCACCTGCACCGGGTGGAAGCCCACTTCCTTCACCGGCCCGGCATAGACGGTGGCCCCCATGGCGGCGGCAATCATCTGTGCCCCGAAGCAGACGCCGAGAGTGGGCCGATCCGCCGCCAGCCGCAGCGCGAGACGGCGCATCTGGCAGGCGATCCAGGGATAGCGGTCCTGTTCATAGACGCCCATCGGCCCGCCCATCATGATTACCAGATCGGGCGCGCAGAGATCGAGTGAGGCAAAGCCGGGATCGGTCACATCGATCCGGTCGACCGCATACCCTGCCGTCTCGACCGGGGCGCGATAGCCGGCGATGCCTTCGTGGGGCACGTGCCTGATGATGAGTGCGCGTTTCGGGTGCATCGCTGACTCGGGTGGATAAACGGTGCTGGCTGAACCGGGCTTGACCGGCCCAGCCTGTTTATACGCTGCCACGTGAATTGGAATGGAACTCTTCTACAGGCCTGTACAGCCGGGCTATGTTTTCGACATCCGGGCTTCCCCCGCCTGCACTTCCAGCGGGAGGAAATCGGGCACCGAAAGGTAGCGTTCGCCGGTGTCGTAATTGAAGCCCAGAATGCGGGAGCCGGGGGGCAGTTTCTCGCGGTGCCGGTCAATGGCGGCCAGTGTCGCCCCTGATGAAATGCCGACGAACAGACCCTCTACCGTGGCGGAACGGCGTGCCCAATCCTTGGCGTCGCCCGGCTCCACCTTTATCACGCCGTCCAGCAATTCGGTGTGCAGGTTGGCCGGAATGAAGCCCGCGCCGATTCCCTGGATCGGATGCGGTGCGCCCTGGCCGCCACTGATGACGGGGGACAGGGTGGGTTCCACCGCGAAGACCTTGAGATCGGGCCAGACCTTTTTCAAACGCTGGGCCACGCCGCTCAAATGTCCGCCGGTGCCGACCCCGCTGATCAGCACGTCTATGGGATGGTCCGCGAAATCGCGGCGGATTTCATCCGCCGTGGCGCGCGCGTGGATTGCGGGATTGGCCGGATTTTCGAACTGCTGCGGCATCCATGCGCCGGGCGTCCGGGCCTGCAGGTCCAGCGCGCGTTCGATGGCGCCCTTCATCCCGGTTTCGCGCGGCGTGAGATCGAATTGCGCGCCATAGGCCAGCATCAGCCGCCGCCGTTCGACCGACATCGATTCGGGCATTACCAGGATCAGGCGATAGCCTTTGACCGCGGCCACCATGGCCAGGCCGACGCCGGTGTTACCCGACGTCGGCTCGATGATCGTGCCGCCGGGCGCCAACTCGCCACTCGCCTCAGCCGCTTCGATCATAGCCAATGCGATGCGATCCTTGATCGAACCGCCGGGGTTCGCCCGTTCCGATTTCACCCAGACATCCGCATCGGGAAACAGGCGGGAAAGGCGGATATGCGGGGTGTTGCCGATAGTATCGAGGACCGACGCCGCCTTCATCGGCCGATCTCCAGCCGCGTGCCCTGTGGAGCCAGGTGGTCGGCGTTGCGTCCGGCCAGCAAGGGGGTGGGATAGGGGGTGACGGCAGCACGCAACCGGTCGAGCAAATAGCGGCCATAAGGCCAGTTACGAATGTCCGAATCCACATTGATGTGCCCCAGCGGGCCGACATCGACCAGACGGCTGCCCCATATCCGGGCAAGTTTCTTCGCCTGCCCGAAAGCGGCATAAGGATCGTTCTGGCTGGCGGCGAGGATGGACGTGAACGGCAGGCGCTGGCGCACCACGGGGGCGAAGCCGGCAATGCGGGCGTCGATATTCGGCCCTTCCACATGTGGCGGGGCGACCAGCAGCGCGCCCAGAACCTTGCTGTCGGGGCCGGGCCGTTCCAGCGCGTTCCACCAGCCCACGGCATGGCAGCCGAGGCTGTGCGCAACGAGGATCACCGGGCGGCCGCTCGCATGGATCGCGCTGTTGAGCTTGTTCACCCAGGTGTTGCGGTGCGGCCGATCCCACATGCCCAGATCGACCCGCACGCAATTGGCGTCTTCGCGTTCCCACAGCGTCTGCCAGTGGCGCGGGCCGCTGTTGTTGAGACCGGGAACGATGAGGATCACCGGGTCCTGTCCGCCGTGCTGGTGAATCGTCGCCATCTTTTGCTCCTGCGTTTCGATGGTAGGTTAAGTGCTATATAATCCTATATATATAGTAGGGAATTAGCCTGTCGACAAAGCGTTGCTATTGGGCGGCAAATTCCGCATTGCGGATGGGCCTGTCAGATTGAATCTGTAACCGTTTGAAAATGCGATCTTCTCTGCCGCAGGATCAGACGATCCCGGCGGCATAGACCACCAGCCACGCGGCGGGCAGGAACAGAAGCTGCGCCAACAACGTCCCCGTCACGCGGCTGAGCGACAGCCACACGATCGTGCGGCGGAACATCGGTTCGCTGACTTGCCCGGAAATCACGTCATCGGTCATCACGGACAATTGCGGATCGATCAGGATGAACAGCAGGATAGTGGCAAAGCCATTGACCACTGCCGAAAGCTGCGATGCCGTGACCCGGTATTCCGGGAAAAGATACCCGGCATAGAGCGAGGCGACGACCCCGACGGTGAGCAGCGCCTGCGCCAGCACGTTGAGCGCGATCACGCTGCGCGACACCCCGCGCGGTTTGCTGAGCTGCTTGATATGCGCGATTTTCGGGGCGGTGCTGGTACGCCGTAGATAGCCGGTCCCGCCTTTGGCGAAACCGTGCATTATCAGCCGGGGAATGGAGCGATGCTCCTGAAAATGGGTGATCGCGCTACAGAACCACCGCTGCACCGTGGGAATCAGCAGAGTGCCGAAAATCGTGGCGGCGGTGGCTGAAAACAGGATCAGGCGGAAATCGCCCAGCAGATGATCGCCCTTGCCATGGGCTAGTGCGTTTTCGATCCGCTTGGCCAGAAACGGCCCGAGAAAGCTGTTCGACAGGCGGGAAAGCAGCACCAGCACATTGAACAGAGCGAAGGATATGGCGATCTTGCGGGTGCGCACCCCAGCGATGCGCGCGGCATAGGCCAGCGCGCCGATCAGATTGATGCCGAAAGTCAGCAGGCAGATAACCGTCAATTGCACGTCCATGGGCACCCTCCCGAAGCGGGAGCATCCATAGGGCGATTGCGATTGAATTCCTACTCCTTGAATCGGAATATACCGTTCAACTCGTCGCAGAAGCTTTCAAACCGGGCAGGGGGCCTAAGCCTGTGTGACAGCGGGCGCGCGTGCTCCCTCAAGAACGCGCGCCCGCTGCCTGGCCGGCGGGAACTGTGTGTCGGGCAGGCGGCGGGGGGATGACCTGCGCCGGTTGCATGAACCGGATGCCCGTTACACGTTACGCCATGGCCGCCCGGTTGTGGCCCTGTATCGCGGCGACGCGTGCGAATTGACGGAAGCTTCCCCCGGCAATTCGGGCGTTCGGCGTTCCGCAGAATTCATTCTCGCGTTCTCCCATGCGATGACCTGTTGGCATGGGGGAGACGGGCCTGCCGCCGGATTCCCGCAAAAGAATCGCTATAAAATTTTTTTGCGGAAATCCTTACGGGATGGCCGCCGCCGCTCCGTCGAACAGGCGATGCCTGCTTGTCCTTTCTCCCGGTTGACCGGCGCAATCCCGGTGTTTCCGGCCTTTTCCCTGCTGGCCCGATCTGCGCGTGTGCGTGCCGCATGCCGCGCGGCATGAACGATGGTTCCGGCCCCGAAAGCCGTCCGTGTATGCGGGCAGGACAAATGGGGGGAAGCGGGTTATGAGGGGCCATCGCTCGCCATTGGGTGCGGGCCTGACGGAGAAACTGTCGCCAGCGGTGTGCGGGCCTTGTGCCATGCCTCGCGGTCCGGTTGCATAGTGCTTGGCCTGAAGGATGACGCAGCAGGAACACCAGGTTCAGGGCTTGCAGCTTGTGCTGTTGAACGAGCGCGGGCGCTTGCTGCGCTTTCTCGCCGCACGCGGAGCGGGGGACGATGCGGAGGACCTGCTGCAGGATTTGTGGCAGCGCGTGGCCGCGATCCCCTCCCATCCGATTGCGGAGCCGGTGTCCTATCTCTTCCGGGCCGCCGAAAACCTGATGCGCGACCGGCGCCGGTCCGATGTCAGCCGCGAACGCCGCCAGCATGCCTGGTACGAAACGGGGGCGACCGCGCTGGAACAGCCATCGGGCGAACGCGCGCTGATCGCCCGGCAGCACTTGCGCGAAGTGGACGGGGTTCTCGCCTCTCTCGGCGAACGGGTGGAGCGGGTGTTCCGCCGTTACCGCATCGACGGGGTGGGGCAGGCGACCATCGCGGGCGAACTGGGCATCAGCCTCAGCTCCGTGGAAAAGGATTTGCAGAAGGCCTATCGCGCGCTGGCCGAATTGAAGGACCGGCTCGATGCGGAGTGAGCCGCAGGATTTCGTCATGAGAGTGCTATGAGCACGCACGCACCAGAGGGCGGCATCGGGGAGCAGGCTCTCCGCTGGGTTATCGCCACGCACGATCCGTCTTTCGACGGTTGGGACCGGCTGTCCGCCTGGCTGGAACAGGACCCGGCGCATCTGGCCGCCTATAACGAAGCGCTCGATCTCGACGATTGGGCCGCTGCGACGCTGATCGTTGCGCCTGCGCTGGCTGGCGAAGCGGGGGATACCCCGGCGGATAATGTGGTGGAGTTTTCGCCGCCCGCCCGCCATCGCCGCCGCTTCCTGGGCATGGGCATGGCCGCCGCCGTGGTTGCCGCGCTTGGCGGATGGGTCGTGCTGGAACAGATGAACAGCCGCGAAATCGTTACCCGGCCGGGCGAGCGGCGCACGGTGCAACTGGCCGATGGGTCCAGCGTCGCGCTGAACGGCGGCACCGCGATCCGGTTCGACAAGCGCAGCCCGCGCCAGGTGGAACTGCTGGCGGGGGGTGAAGCGCTGTTCGATGTGCGCCACGATGACAGCGCCCCCTTCACGGTCACGGTCGGCAAGACACGGTTGCTCGATGCCGGGACGGTGTTCAACGTGCTGAGCCAGGACGGCGCAATCGATGTCGCCGTGGCGCATGGCGCGGTGATTTACGAACCGGGGCCGGGTGCGATCCGGCTGGATGCCGGGCAGGCGCTGCACCGTTCGGACGACAAGGCGCAACCGGTGCTGCGCAAGACCGCCGTGGAAGCGGTGGGCAGTTGGCAGAACGGGACGCTGGAATATGACAATGCTCCGCTCGATGCGGTGGCGCGCGATCTGGAACGCAACACCGGGCTCGCCGTCCGGGCCGACCCGGCGCTCGCGGCGCAGCGCTTTACCGGCACCTTGAACCTGACCGGCACCCCGCAGGCTGTGTTCGCCCGGCTCGGCCCGCTGCTGGGCGTGCGGTTTGCGGCGGATGGTGCGGCCTGGAAGATGATGCCCGCCGATGGTTCGCGCCGCTAACCTGCTGCCTGTCCTTGCCGCGGCGGTGGCGGCGGCGTCCGCCCATGCGGGGGAAACGGGCGGGCGCGTCAACGTGCCGGGGGGATCGCTGCAAGGTGCGATCAAGATTCTGGCGGCGCAATCGGGGGCGAGCATCGGCTTTCGCGATCCGGCGCTGGGCGGCATCCGTGTGCACGCGGTCAGGGGCACGATGACGGCCGAACGCGCGCTGGCCGCGATGCTGCGCGGTACGCCCCTGCGCGCGCGCAAGGTGGCGGAAGGCGCTTACCTGATCGAACCTGCACCGCGCCCGGTTGCGGCCCCCCGGCCGATCCCGCCGCGCCCGGCAATCGCCCGGCCGCCGCCGCCCACGCCCCAGCGATGGGACGATATCGTCGTCACCGCCAGCAAACGCGATATCCCGCTCGGCGCCTATCCGGGCGGGATTCAGATTATCGCAGGAGACGATATTTCGACCGCCGATGCCGCGCGCGGATCGGCCGCCATCGAAACGCGCCTTGCCAGCGTCGCCACCACGCATCTGGGGCCGGGGCGCAACAAGCTGTTCATTCGCGGGATCGCGGATTCGAGCTTCGTCGGGCCGACGCAGGCCACCGTGGGGCAATATTGGGGTAACAGCCGCATAACCTACAGCGCGCCCGATCCCAGCTTGCGCTTGTACGATGTGCGCAGCGTGGAAGTGCTCGAAGGGCCGCAAGGCACGCTCTACGGGGCGGGTTCGCTGGGCGGCGTGGTGCGCGTGGTGCCGCATGCCCCCGATCTCGACAAGGCCGGCGGCGCGGTGTTCGGCGGAGCGCAGGCGGTGCAGCATGGGCAGCCGGGCACCGATGGCGGCGCGATTGTCAACGTGCCACTTGTGGAAGGGAAGCTGGCCCTGCGTGCGCTTGCCTTTGGCGCCATCGAAGGCGGCTATATCGACGATACGCTGCGGCATCTGAAAGATGTCAACGATGTGCGCACGGTGGGCGGGCGCGTGGCGCTGCGCTGGGCTCCGGGCAACGACTGGACGGTAGATATCAGCGCCGTGGGGCAACGGATCGAGGGCGATGACAGCCAATATGCCGAACGCGGCGGCGGCGGCCTCAGCCGGGCCAGCAGCATCGCACAGCCTTACCGCAACGATTTCTGGCTGGCCGATGCCATCGTCCGCAAGAGCTGGGGGCCGCTCGAACTGACCGCTTCCGTCGGTTACACCCGGCAATACGTGTTCGAACGGTTCGAAGGGACGGAGCTTGCCGAACCGGCCAATCCGGCCAAGGCACCGGTAAGCGATGCCGGGCTCGCGGCCTATACCCAGAAGAACCATATCGAGATGATTACCGCCGAAACCCGCCTGGCCCGCAAGGACAAGGATGGGAACGGCTGGCTGGTGGGGCTCAGCCTGCTCAGCAACGAAGCGCAAGTGCATCGCGGCATGGAAGGGAGCGCGTACGATGCGGCGCTTACGGGTGTCCGCAACAAGGTGCGCGAAGCGACGCTTTATGGCGAAGGCACGGTGGCGCTGCTGCCGCGCCTGACGGTGACATTGGGCGGGCGGCTGACCCACTCGCGGCTGACCGGGGCGTCGGAGGATGTCGAACCCCCGGTCGCTTACGCGAACGATGCCGCCATCGCCAATGCCCGCCGGGAAACGCGTTTCCTGCCTTCGGCGGCATTCGCATACCGGCCATCGGACAATCTCACACTGTTTGCCCGTTATCAGCAGGGTTTCCGGCCCGGCGGCATTGCCGTGCGGCGCGAGTTCATCGAGCGTTACCGGGGGGATCGCGTTGCCACGTTCGAAGGCGGCATGCGCTATCGCGACCGGCGGTTCGATCTGGAAGCGACCGTTTCCTACACCCGCTGGCGCCATATCCAGGCGGACATGATCGATGGCTTCGGCTTTCCCACGACGCTCAATGTCGGGGATGGCAGGGTGCTGTCGCTCGGTTTCTCTTCCCGCTGGCGTCCCGCCAAAGGGCTGGAACTGGACGGCGCGCTCTATTTCAACGACAGCAAGGTATCGCAGCCATCCGCGCTGGCGCTTTCCATCGGCAGGCAAACCTTGCTGGCCATGGGGCGCAGCGACATACAGGCGGCATATGGTGTGGCGCAGGATGTGCGCCGCTTGCCCAATATCGCCGATGTCAGCGGCCGGTTCGGCGCATCCTACACCGCCGCGCTATCCGATACGGTGGATCTGCGCGCGCGGGGTTATCTGCGCTATGTCGGCAAATCGATCCTCGGGGTGGGGCCGATCCTCGGCCAGTTGCAGGGCGATTACGTCGACACCGGCGTTGAAATCCGCGTCGGCCAGCCATCGCGCGGGATCACGTTGTCGCTGACCAACCTGCTGGATGCCCGGGGCAACCGTTTTGCGCTCGGTTCCCCGTTTCTTCTGCGCACGGGCAATCAGATCACCCCGCTCCAGCCCCGCACGATCCGCGTAGGTTTCGATATGAGTTTCTGACGCCCGGGCCGGGGAACCGCATCGGGATCGCGCGGTTTCCGTCGTGAAGCGCGGGATTGTCCGGCGCTGAGGAAGGAAAAATTCCATGCCGGTAAATGTCGCGGTTCTGGTCGGTAGTTTGCGCAAGGGTTCGTTCAATCGCGCCGTTGCCGATGCGGTGGGTGAACTGGCCGCGCCGCGCCTTGCGTGCGAACATATCGAAATCGGCGATTTGCCGCTCTACAACGCGGATATCGAGGCAGCGCCGCCCGCGCCATGGGTGCGTTTCCGGCAGCAGGTCGCCGCTGCCGATGCGGTGCTGTTCGTCACGCCGGAATACAACCGCAGCGTGCCCGCCGCGCTGAAGAACGCCATCGATGTGGGATCGCGCCCTTACGGGCAGAGCGTGTGGAACGGTAAACCGGCCGGGGTCATCAGCGCATCGCCCGGTCTGATCGGCGGGTTCGGGGCCAACCACCATCTGCGCCAGTCGCTTGTCTTCCTCAACATGCCGATATTGCAGCAGCCGGAAATGTATCTGTCCCGGATCGAGGATTCGATCGATGACCATGGCAAGCTGGCGGGGGAAAACACGCTGTCTTTCCTGGGCGGCTTTGTGGATGCGTTTGCCGCCTGGATCGACCGGGTGAAATAATCCGCGGCTGGCGCTTTGCCGTTCCTGAAAAAAGGCCGGGCGGCACAAGGGCCGCCCGGAACCGGGTGTCAGGGAACAGGAACCAGGTTAGGGACAAATCCACGCCATCTTTGGCTGCCCCGGCACTGTCCGCCGCCAATGGTTAAGAGAATCCAAACTGCGGGTTGGGCCGCCGCAATCGTGCGATGGGCCGTGATCGGGTTTGTCTATATAAATATATTCAAAGGGTTGCCTGCGCCTTCATCAGTCCGTCGATCAGTGCGCGAAAGCCTTCTTTGAGAATGGTGTCCGGATCGCCCGCCCGGAGCCAGAGCGAGGTTTCAGCCAGCAACGCCCGTTGTTCGGGTGTGAGATATTCCAGGCTTTCCGCCAGATCGAGCTGCGCGCCCGAAGGAACATCTTCGAGATCGGCGGCGAGGTATGTGCGCACCAGCCCCAGTGTCCCGGCAAGGAACCAGGAAGAGGTTTCCACCAGTTTGCGTTCCCTGAAGCCCATTTGCCGCATCAGCATCAGCACCGGCATCTGCACTCTGAGCCATGGTCCGGAAAGCTTGTCGTCCCACGCCATCAGCATGAGCACGCCCTTGTGGCGGCGATAAAGCGCGGCCAGTTGCTTTTGCCAGAACAGCAGTTGCTCTGCCGCCGGTTCGGTTTCCGGCATCGCGGGAAAATCGCGGAATGCCGCCACCGACATCGCGGTGAGCAAAGAATTCCAGGTGGGAAAATAGCGATAGAGCGCCGATGCGGTCACGCCCAGTTGCCGGGCAATCGCGGCCAGCGAAAGTTCCGCCGTGGGATGCGCGTCGAGCATGGCCAGTGACGTTTCGACAATAGCTTCGCACGAGAGCACCGCCGGCCGGCCGCGGGGACGCGGTTGCACGTCGCTCACCTTCAACTCGATCATATACTGGGCACCCTCTGTTGTTCTGGAACTGCGGCATTCCGTTATTGGGAACGGATCCCGCCGTTCCGATGGCTTTTTACCATATTCAACGCACAAGACATAGTGCGCCGGGTAGCGAACATCGGCATGTGCTTATCGCCGCAGCGTGATACCGATGGTAAACGCGGTCGGCGTTACGCCATCGACATAGCGGCCCGCGAGAAAATCCACGTCCATTCGGCCCCTGGCCGTTGTCCAACGGACCCCTAGCTGCCCCCCGGCCTTGCCGCTGTCACGTGTGAATCCTTCGGCCATGAGGCTGAGATCGGGTTTTATTGCGAACTCGATCTGCCCGCCGGCGAACAGGGCATGCCCTTGACCAGCCTTCGACCATTGCCAGCCTCCATTGAGGTTGAAACGCAGCCGCTTGCCTGCCGGGATCGTCACCGGCACGATCACAGAAGCCGTCTCGAAACGGCCACGATCGATGCTGTATCCAAGGCTGGTCGCGATGGCGATCCCGACCCCACGTTCTTCCGAACGCAGGCTGAGCTTCGGCGTCACGCCGATCACGCTATCGTTCGCATCATGCGACCAAGCATGGCTGACGAACCCGCCGATCTCCAGATCGGGCCAGGCTTCGCGCGTGCAGGCGGGGCTGCTGTTCAAGAGCCATTGTCCGCCGCTCGACTGCGTGACCCAGCTTTCCAGATGGCAGGTGCCGGGCGTCTCGACCGCCGAGTCATCGACGACATGTGCGCCGCCCGCCGCGAACGCCGGGTCTGCCGCCAGCAAAGCCAGCGGCAGGAGAGCCCCCGCAATAGCGCACCGCATCAGCCGGGGTCTTCCAGGCTGAACCGGTCCATCGCCTCGTCATAAGCGAACAGTTCGGCATAGCGCGCCCAATGCGTGACCGCGTTCAGCGTTTCGGCGGCATAGTCTGGGGACATATGATCCTCCAACTCGTCGCGGAAACGGCTGGCGGGCGCGGTATGCGTCGTACGCTCGTCGAGGATATGGCGGATATGCGCGGCAAGCGGGACATGGGCGGTAAGCGCCTGGGCGAACAATGCCTTGCGCGCATCGACATCCGCTTCGGCATAGCGTCGCGCGGCGGGTGTCAGCGTGATCTCGCCCCCGGTGATTTCCGCGAACCGCATGAGCTGGAGCGTTTCCGCAATCGGGAACAGTTCGTCGACTTCGAGTTGGGCTTCATCCGCCAGTTCGGCCATGCTTGCGCGGCCGGCGAAAGGCGCGCCATGAATTTCCTCGATCAACCCGGCGAGCGCGTTGGTGGATACGCGCGGCAGCACCATGGCGATGCCGGTGCCGGGGAACAGCCCTTCGTTGGGCGATGCCACCGGTGCGCGGGCGGTCATCCGCGCATAGATATCGTCCACCAGCGCGCGGAATTCGGGATCGAGCCGGTCGCGCGGCTGCGGCAGATCGACCTTGATTTCGGCGGCGATCCGGCCCGGATTGGACGAAAAGACCAGGATGCGGTCGCACATCAGCACCGCTTCCTCGATATTGTGCGTGACGATCAGGATCGACTTGATCGGTGTCCGTCCTTCGCCCCACAGGTCGAGCAGATCGGTGCGCAGCGTTTCCGCCGTCAGCACATCCAGCGCGGAGAACGGCTCATCCATCAGCAGGAGCGAGGGATCGACTACTATCGCCCGGGCCAGCCCGACGCGCTGACGCATCCCGCCCGACAGTTCCTTGGGATAGGCATTTTCGAACCCGTCGAGACCGATCAGGTCGATGGCGGCCAGCGCGCGCGTGCGGCGCGTTTCCGCCGGAACCTTGAGCGCTTCGAGCCCGAGTTCGACGTTTTGCAGCACGGTGAGCCAGGGGAACAGGGCGAAAGTCTGGAACACCATGCTGACGGTCGGCTCGCTGCCGGTTTCGTCAGGGACGAAGGCAACTTCGCCTTCGCTCGGGCGGATCAGCCCGGCGATGGAGCGCAGCAGAGTGGACTTGCCCGAGCCAGAACGGCCGAGCAGGCCGACAATCTCGTTCTCACGCAGGGTCAGGTCGACCTGGTCCAGTACGAGCATTCGGCCATGTCCGTTGCCGTAGAAGTGACGGACGTCGGAAAGGCGGACGAGCGGGCGATTTGCGACGATGGTGGCCATGGGGGTAGGCTCCTAATCGGTCAGGAAGGGAAAGGATCAGCCGAGCCGCACGCGGCGTTCGGCGAAAGTGTAGAGCGGCCGCCACAGCAGCCGGTTGATCGCGATGACGAAGAACGACATCGTGGCGATGCCGAGCGCGACGCGCGGGAAATCGCCAGCGGCGGTGGCATCGGCGATGTAAGCGCCAAGCCCGGCGGCGTGGAGCTTCTCGTTCCCCCACGATACCGCTTCGGCCACGATGCTGGCGTTCCACGATCCGCCCGATGCGGTGAGAGCGCCCGTCACATAGAACGGGAAGATGCCGGGCAGGGCCACCTGCCGCCACCATTGCCAGCCCTTTACTCCGAACATCCCCGCTGCTTCGCGCAGATCGTTGGGGATCGCGCTGGCCCCGGCGATGACGTTGAACAGGATGTACCACTGCGTGCCGAGGATCATCAGCGGCGAAAGCCAGATGCCGGGATCGAGCCGCCAGTGAACGATCGCGATCACCGCGAAAGGGAACAGCACATTGGCGGGAAAGGCGGCGAGAAACTGCGCCACCGGTTGCAGCCGTTCCGCCCATACCGGGCGCAGGCCGATCCATACGCCCACCGGCACCCAGATCAGGCTGGCCAGCAGGATCAACGCCAGCACCCTGAGCAGGGTAAGACAGGCGAGCGCCAGAGCGGTGCCGATGTCATGCCAGCCGAGATTGTGGGTGACATAACGGGCAATCGTCCACACGGCGAACAGCAGCGCCGCGCCGATCAGCACGTTCCACACTGCATCGCCGATGCGGCTGCGCCCGCGCACGGCGTCGGGGCGTTCCACGCTCCTGCCCCGGTCGAGGGTGAGCAGCATCCGCCCGGCCACGCGTGCCGGGGCCAGCAGCAGCGGCAGCAGGCGGCTGCGGCGGAACAGGTCGTAAGCCCAGGAACCGGGCCGTTCGGTGCTGGCGGTCTGTTCGAAGCGGAACCGGTCCGCCCAGGCGACAATCGGACGGAAGACGAGCTGATCGTAAAGCAGGATGACGACCATCATCGCCCCCACGGCCCAGGCGACGGCGGTGAAATTGCCCTGCGCAATGGCTAGCGCCAGCCACGATCCGATGCCCGGCAGCGCCACCGTGGTGTTGCCGACCGTGATCGCTTCCGATGCGACGACGAAGAACCATCCGCCGGACATCGACATCATCGCGTTCCACACCAGCGCGGGCGTGGCATAAGGCAGGTCCAGCCGCAGGAACCGGCGCAAGGGGGAGAGGCCGAAGCTTTGCGAGACTTCTTCCAGATCGACCGGGACCGACCGCAACGACTGATAGAAGCTGAAAGTCATGTTCCACACCTGGCTGGTGAAGATCGCGAAGATCGCCGCCAGTTCGACGCCCAGTTGCTGGCCCGGAAATAGGCCCATGAAGAACGTAACGGTGAACGTCAGAAACCCCAGGATCGGCACCGATTGCAGGATGTCCAGCGCGGGCACGATGATCTGTTCGGCCCGGCGGCTGCGCGCGGCCAGCGTCGCCACCACCAGCGTGAAGACGAGACTGGCGAACAGCGCCGCGAACATGCGCAGCGTGGTGCGCAGCGCATAGCCGGGCAGATTGGCCGGATCGAGCACGACCGGCGTGCTGCGCAGGCGGGACAGCGGTTCCACCATCCCTTCCGCACCGCGCAGGACCAGCACCGCCAGCCCGGCCAGCAGCAGGAAGGCGATGATATCGGCCCGATTGGGTGCATTCACGCGCAACATGCGCGAGAACGGCGGCAGACCTCGAATTGGGGTCACTTTGCTCATGTCTCACCTCTGGGATGCCGCCTTCGGCATCCGGGGCGAGACTGATGCGGGATCAGGCTCGGCCGGTGGCCGTCAGCGGCATAAACAATCGACTACTGTCGCTTGGCATGATTTGGATTGGCTTTCCTGATTGGCAGCGAATCGCGCTGACGGGCCTGTCACTGCGCCAGGCCCCGTGGATTGTCAATCTGGGGAAAGGTCGCTTCGCAACGATTGGGCAGGGAGCGCGCGCCTCGGGCTCTCGTCCGGCTTGCCGGAACGGGGAACCGGGTGATCGGTGCTGCGTTTTCTAGCTGCGTTTTCAATGCGCCGGGTCCCCCGTCCTGTCGGGCCTGCGGTGTGCTTATGGAGATGGCACATGCATAAGATCAAGATGATGACCGCCGTTATGGTCGCTGCCGCCAGCCTTGGGCTGACGGCCTGTGTCGACGATGGCTATGGCTACGGCGTGGGGGTCGGTTACGGGCCGGGCTATTATGGCGACTATTACAGCGACTTCTATGACGGTGCTTACGGTACGCCCTATTACGGCTGGTGGAACGGATATTATTATCCGGGCAGCGGAGCATATGTCTATGACCGCAATCACCGCTCGTATCGCTGGAACAACAGCCAGCGCAGTTACTGGCAGAACCGCGGCCAGCACTGGCGCGGCCCGCAACGCAACAACGAATGGCGCGGCTTCGACCGTGGCCCCCGCTCAGACGGCAGTGACGGCTATCGCTGGGGCAACGGCGGCCAACACGGCGGCAGAGGCGGGGGAGCGCCCCCCAGCCGCCATCGCTAAGGGACCCGGTCGGCCAGCGCGGGACACCGGACATACTGCGCAAGGGTGGAAGCATGCTTCCACCCGCTGAGCGCTATGGCCATCATGTGTTCATTGCGGCGATCAGCTTTTGAATGCCTGGGGGCCTGCAATCCTTAGCAGGCCATCCGGGCAGCTTTCCAACTGTCATGCTCTTTGCGAGAAAAGTCTTTTGGAAGAGGATTTATCGACCAATAATATCCCTATCCAAAAGGGAGAATGGTCATGACAGAAGAAGAACGCCGTGCGGAGATGTCCTCGGTTGTTACGAAGTATCTGGATGCTCTGATCAGCCAGGATGGGGCATCCATTCCTCTGGCGGCGGAATGCTGGAGAAGCGAACAGGGGAAATGTGCCGCAAAACCGGCTGAGGGCATTCGCAAGAGTTCGACCGACCCCATCATGGATGGAAATAGCGCTTACCGCGATCTGCGCACGTGGATAGATGGCGATGATGTAATAGCGTTCTATCTTCTCGATATTTCGAACTCCACGGTTCACATCGCGGAACGCTTTCGAGTGATTGACGGGCTGATCCATGAAATTGAGGCATTATATTATCTCAATCCTGCCCAGCATCAGTCACGCTGGCCAATCGACGAAACGCAAATCTGGACGCAAGAAAATACTCTGGATTATATCAGCCCGGTGAATCTGGATTAGAGAGTTAAATCAGAGAGATAAAAAGATATCTGCGGAATTCTCGCCGGGATCGTACGCCTGCCGAGATTGTTACATGGGCTAGCGTGGATGATGTGTTTCGATAAGCGCCCTGCCACCGCTGAAAGAGGTTGCGGGGCAGCGATCCGCTCGCTCAGGCGGCCCGCACCGGCAAGGCGGAAGGGCTGCACCCCGTCCACGCCTTGAAGGCGCGCCGGAATGCGCGGTCGTCGGAGAAGCCGAGGCGTTGCGCCACGGATGACAGGGTAAGATCGCGATCCTGCATCAGCCGTTCCGCTTCTTCACGCAGCAGTTCCATGCGCAGCTGTCGGTAACTCGCCCCTTCCTCGCGGAGACGGCGGCGCAGCGTGGCCGGGCTCATGGTGAAAGCCCGGGAAACCGCGCTCTCGCTGGGGAAGGGGCGCCCTTGCCGCAGAGCACCGGTCATGAAGGATCTTGCTCGCATGGCCAGCCCGTGCTTGCCGATGGCGGCGAGAATGACGTTGTAGGGCAAGTGTTCGATGATGCCGTCGATCTCTTCCGCCCGGCGGATGACGGGCTTTGCCAGCGCGGCCTTGCTGAACAGGAGCGCGTTGCGTGGATCGTCGAACGTCAGCGCACCGCCGAAAATCTGGAACAAGGGGCTGGAGCGCGGCGGGCGGGGATAGGCAAGGGCGATATTCTCCGGCTCCAGCGCCTCCCCGCTGAGCCATGCCATCAGGGAGAGATGATACAGGAGGCCGATAATGTCGTTGAGCAGCGAGGCGTCGTCCTTGGTCGTGTAGCGGGAGACGAATTCGAAGCGGATGAGGTTTCCCTCCTCCACCAGCTTGCTGCTGTGCTCCTGCCCGGCGACGATGGCGCTGAACCGGCCGCTGCGTTCGAGAACGGCCCGCAGGTCCGGGCAATTGATTACCGCGCGGCACATCATTTCGCCCGCCAGCGGCGTGAACAGTGGCACCCGATCGCGGGCGCAGCACAGATGTTCCAGCTTTTCCATATGGGCGCCGAACAGGCGGGCGAAAGCTGCTGGCCCCTCCCGCTCAGCCGCGGTGAAATCGTCCGCGCCATCGCAGGGAAGGCCGAAGATGGCGAAGGATTGCGCCAGCAGCGCGATCATTGCTTGAATCCGATCCTGCCCGAACATGCGCGCAGGTTAAGCGCCGGCGGAGCCGGGATGCAAGCGGGAATGAGCGAAAATGTCCGGTTGCCTGCGCGCGCCTGTCCTCGCCAATATAGCGCGCCGCGCGCATAGCCGCGCAGGGATGCAGGACGAGGCATGACAAGATGATTTATGTGATCGACGATATTCTCGCCAAGCCGGGGCAGGGCCAGGCGCTCTACGATGCCTATATGGCGCGTTACGTGCCCGGTGCGGAAGCGCGGGGGATGACTCTCCAGAATCGGCTCGTCGAACCGGCGATGTGGCTGCCGGAAGGCAGCAACAGGCTGATCTTCATCTGGGCGCAGCCGCATGCGGGCGCCGTATGGGGCGCCAAGCACACTGCCCGCATGGACCCCGAAGTGGATCGGTGGTGGCAGGAAGAGGCGCCGCCGCTGATCGAGAGCCGGCAGCGCCACACACTGGCCGAAGCCGAAGCACTGGGAGCGCTGGACAATGTATAATCTGCTCAAGGTCATCGGTGTTGCAGAGACACAGCGGGACGCATTCGGCGCGGCCCTGAGTGACGCGACGGAGCGTTTGCCGGGCGCCACGGGCCGCCTTGTCGCCCCTACTTTGCCGGGCGTTTTCAACGGCGGCGATTTTATCTGGCGTGTCTCCTTCGCCAATTGCGCCGCGGCGGACGCCGCGATGGCAAGCGATGCGGGGCAGGCGATTCAGGCGCTGGTGGCGGACAAGCAGGCGGTGGTCTCGCTCGAAGAAGCGGATTTCGCCACCGGGCATTCGGGCGGTGCGGCCGACGCCGTGAGCGGGCTTTATCGCGTCGCCATGTTCTGCGCGGACCGCAATCCCACGCCGGAACGGCTGGCGGCCTTTTCGCGCGACACGCGGATCATGCCCGATCACGTCCGCACCATTCAGCGCTGGGAACTTTCCACGCCCGACCGGGCGGCGGGCACGATGCCGTGGACGCATATCTGGGAACAGGAATATGCCGACCGTGGGGGGCTGGAAGGCTCCTACATGCTCCATCCCGTGCACTGGGCGCATGTCGAACGCTGGTTCGACACGGAATATCCGGAATGTCTGGTTTCGCCCCAACTCGTGCACACGTTCTGCGCGCTCGACCGGGCGATTCTGAATCAGCAGGCCTGAACCACCCGGCCTGAACCAAGGGATCAGACGGCCAAAGCGGCCTTTTTACCGGGCCGGGCAGGCTCATTGATGGATTGGGAGTGAAAAGCGATGCGCGCGATGGTGTTGGACCAGTTTGGCGGTCCCGAAGTTCTGCGTCTGGGTGAGATTGAGCGGCCGCGCGCCGTGCCGGGTGAAATCGTCATCCAGGCCGCTTACGCGGGGGTCAATCCGGCGGACTGGAAAGCCCGCGAAGGCTGGCTTGCGCAATATTTCGCTTATCAGTTTCCGTTCGTCCTCGGTTTCGATGTGGCGGGCGTGGTGGCCGAAGTGGGCGAAGGGGTGACCGATCTCGCGGTGGGCGACCGGGTGGTTGCCGTATCCAATCAGGGGCGCGGCGAACGCGGTTCCTACGCCGAATATGTCGCGGCGGCGCGGGAGCGCGTGGTCAGGCTGCCCGATCATGTGACCTTGCGTGAAGCCGCCGCGCTGCCCACCGCCGCGATGACGGCCTGGGAAGCGGTGTTCGATGTCGGCGGTGCGGCGGCGGGCCAGAAAGTGCTGGTCAACGGCGGCGCGGGCGGCACTGGCAGCTACGCGATCCAGCTTGCCAGGATGGCCGGGGCCAGCGTCGCGGCGACCAGCGGCCCGGCCAATCTGGATTATGTTCGGGCCCTGGGGGCTGATCTGGCGGTCGACTATCGTCAGGGGCAAGTGCTGGAAACCGTGCGCGCCTGGGCGCCGGAAGGGCTGGATCTGGTGGTCGATACGGTCGGCCAGGGCAGCTTGCTCGACTCGATCGAACTGGTGAAGCGTGGTGGTGTGGTTTCGCCGATCACCACGCTGATCGCGGACGAACCGATGCCCAGCACCGCGCGCGCCGAAGAGCTTGGCGTGAGCGTGAAAATCGCCTCTTCGACGTTCGTCAATCAGGGGCGCCAGTTGCACGCGCTGGTGGAAGCGCTGAGCGCGGGACGTATCCGTTCGCCCGAAATCCACGTCATGCCGCTGGAGGACGCTGCGGAGGCGCATTGGCGCATCGCGGACGGCCACGTGCGCGGCAAGATCGTCCTCAGCATCGCCAGCGGGCTGGGAGAGTAGGCTGGTGGCGGGGGATTATTCCCCCTGCCAGTGGTAGCGCCTGTCCAGCTTGGAAAGCTGGCTGGTGAAGCCATCCCGCTGCATCCGAGTGGTCTGGGCATCGTGCATCTGGCTCAAAATCACGACCATCCGAGTGTGGCCCGGTGATGCGGGGATGAAGTCCACCGCTATCCTGCTGTCATAGGGTTGCACACCGGGCAGGAAATCGATGATCTGCGTCAGGACGAGCCGTTCGTAGGGCTTGAATTCCGAGAACGTGCCCTTGCAGGCGGTCGAGGCAGGCTCGCCCATGTCCTTCATCATCGCCACCATCATGGGGGTGTCGGCCACCATGTCATAATGCAGCGCCCCACCCGGACGGGCCTCGATCCGGTGCACATCGGCGCGGAATTGCTCCGGCCCCCACCAGGATTCGAAGCCTTCCTTCGTCGTCCACAGCGCCCAGAGTTCTTCGGGCTCCGCCGTATAGGTGCGTTCGATCACGATGGCGGATGCGATTGCTCGGTCGTTCATGGCTCGTCTCTCCTTTTCGCGTCACTTGGCTGTTGCCGGGCTTCCAGCGCCGCGCCGAAGCGGTCGAGGCGGGCTTCCCAGACCTGGCGATACTGGGCCAACCAGTCCTCTATTTCGCGGAACGGTTCCGGTTGCAGCGAATAGAGCCGTTGCTGCCCATCCGGCCGCATGGCGACGAAACCGGCTTCGTGCAGGATGCGCAGATGGCGGGAAATGCCCGATTGGTGAATGCCCACCGCGGCGACGAGATCGTTGACTGGCTGTTCTCCCCGCCGCAGCGCATCGAGGACGCGGCGGCGGGTCGGGTCAGCCAGAGTCTGGAAGGTATCAATATTCATAATAATGAATATACACCATAATGTATATATAAGGCAAGAGGTGGAGCTTGCCGGCCAAGCCGACGGGCGCGGATCATACGCGCGTTTCGGTGCGAGGCCGCCTAGCCGTGGCCGATGCAGCTTTGGGAAAGGTCTCGCCCACCTATGACAGCGAAATGGACTGAAATTTATCCAACCTATTATCCGTGGACTTGTCCAACCTTGGATAAGCGATTGAAAATTAAATACTAAATATGGGAAGTGGTGCCCAGGGACGGAATCGAACCGCCGACACTGCGATTTTCAGTCGCATGCTCTACCAACTGAGCTACCTGGGCATTGCTGCGATGCCGGTTCAGGGAAGAACCGTCGCGCTGTTGGAGGCGGGCCTATGGCGTGGCGTGGCCCGCTTGGCAAGAGGGATTATCGATCTTTTTCGAGTTCTTCCGGAGAAGCGGCCGGGCCGGGCAGGGCATAGCCATCATTGAACCATTGCGCGAGATCGCGGTCGCGGCAGCGGGACGAGCAGAACGGGGCGAATTGCTCCACACGGGGCTTTTTGCAGATCGGGCAGGTTTTCGCTTTGGGCCGGTCGGTCATAGGGCAATGGCCTGCGCGAAGCCGGCTTCGAGCGCAAGTGCCGGATTGTCCGCCAAGCGGATTTCGCGTCCCGTGCGGCGCGCCAGTTCGGCCAGAAAGGCATCGCCGAGCTGCGCCGCCACCGCCGGATGGCAGGTGAGCAGAAGCGCCCCTGGATCGGCGATCCCTTCGGCCCGGCGCAGCAGCAGGCGCGCGGCGGCGGCGGCCGGATAACGCGCCGCGAGGTGGAGGATCGAAGGGCGTTCCAGCCGGGAGACGATCTGGACGAAGCCGAACCCGTTCATGGCGGTGCGTTCATGCGGCCAATCGGCCAGTGCCTCTTCCAGCGCTGAATCTATCGATCGGCGGTCGGCCTTTTCCGGCAGGGTCGGGAAATCGATGCCGACCGAGCCGCGCAGATCGAAGCGGTGCAAGGCGTTTGCGATGGCGGGGACAGCGGCCAGACACAGCGCGCGGGGTGGCAGGGTGCCGTCGATATCGATCAGCGTCATCGCGGGGGTGGGGGAAAGGGTGAGAGTGCCCCCGTCGAACGCCACGCTGGCGGCGAAGGCTTCCGCGATCAGGTCGTCCCATCCGGCCACTGCGAAACGGTGCACGCGTTCCACCCGATGCCCTTCCGCTGTGAGTGTTTCGGCAAGATCGGGGGCGGGGCGGGGCGCCTTGTCCGTGGGGCGGGCATGGGCGAGCTTGGTGCGCCCGGCTTCACCGATCGCGGCGCGGATCACTTCGAGGCGCAGCGTGGCCCCTTCGCTCACGTTTTTGGGCAGGCGGTCGGCCAGCGCTTCCTCGCCATTGGCGAAGCGGACGGTGCCGCGGGCGCTGCCCGCCGTGCGCGCTATAAGCTGCGCGTCCGCGATCTGCCCGGCGGTCAGCCGCCCCGGCCAGTGAATGCGGGCGGCAACGATTTCATCGCGCTGGAGGCGGATCGCGCGTTGTTCGCCGATCCCGCTCTCAACCAGCCAGTCAGCCAAGGGGAAAGCCTGCTGCCTTGAGCAGTGCACGCGTTTCGAACAGCGGCAGGCCGACGACACCGGAATGGCTGCCCGCGATCCAGGCGATCAGGCCTTCGGCGCTGCCCTGGATGGCATATCCGCCCGCCTTGCCATGCCATTCGCCACCCGCCACGTAAGCGTCGATTTCCTCGTCCGAGAGGCGTTTGAAGCGAACCTGGGTTTCGCTCATTCGTTCGCGCAGCGTGCCATCGGGCGCGCGCAGGGCGATGGCGGACAGCACGCGGTGGCGCCTGCCCGACAAGAGGGAGAGGCAGCGGCGCGCGGTCGCTTCGTCTTCCGCCTTGGGCAGGATGCGGCGGCCGCAGGCGACCACGGTATCGCCCGCGAGCACGAAGGCGCTGTCATCGGCTGCCGCCAATGCCTTTTCGCGCGCCATGCGCTGGGCATAGAGGCGCGGCAGTTCGTCCTTGTGCGGGGTTTCGTCGATATCGGCGCCGCCCACGCGGGCCGGTGCGATGCCGAGCCGCGCGATAAGTTCGCGCCGCCGCGGGCTGGCCGATGCGAGGATGAGTTGAGGCGCGCCCATCAGGCGCCGCCGGCTTATTGCGGCCCCGGGCCGCCCCGGCCGGGCATGAAGCGATATGTGATGCGGCCCTTGGTGAGATCGTAGGGGGTCAGTTCGACCAGCACTTCATCGCCCACCAGCACGCGGATGCGGTTCTTGCGCATTTTCCCGGCGGTGTGACCGAGAATTTCATGGCCGTTTTCGAGCTCGACCCGGAACATCGCGTTCGGCAGCAATTCGACCACCTTGCCGCGCATTTCGAGGAGTTCTTCTTTCGCCATGTATGCTGTGTTTCCGTATCCGAGAGTGACCTTCGGCGGGCGCATAGCGGCGCAAACCGCAAAAAGCAAAGAAAAGCGACTGGTAATTGTCGCAGCGTGCGAAACTTTCGCGACATTTTGTTACCATTTACCGGCTTGCCGGAGCGGCGCGGCGCGGATTATTGGCAGAAAAAAGGGCAGGGGAAGTCACGGTCGAAACCCATTTCAGGGTTCACATTGAGGATTGTCTCTTGCGCTATCTTGCCTTGCCGCTTCTGGCTCTCATCCCTGCTGCGCCCGCTTTCGCCCAGGCAACCGGTGCCGCTTCCGGCGCGGAAAGCGTGGATGTGGACGATTATGATGATGCCAACGAGATCGTCGTCCGTGCCGAGCGTTATCCGGGCGAAGTCCAAACGGCGCAGCCCCCGGTGCTCGAACTGAACGAGGAGGATATCGCCTCTTACGGCGCCAGTTCACTCAGCGAACTGATCGAGGCGTTGTCACCCGAAGTCTCCTCCGGCCGTGAACGCGGCAGCGGCCAGCCGGTGATGCTGATCAACGGCCAACGCGTTTCCAGCTTCCGCGAAATGCGCAATTTCCCGCCCGAAGCGATCCGCAAGGTCGAAATACTGCCCGAGGAAGTGGCGCTGCGTTACGGCTATTCCGCCAACCAGCGGGTGGTGAACTTCATTCTGAAACCCAGCTTCACCAGCAAGACGGTTTCCGGCGAATTCAACATGCCGACGCGCGGCGGCTACACCGATACCGAGCTCAAGGCCTCCATGCTAAACATCAGCGGCCCACGCCGGTTCAGCCTTGCGGTGGAACTGGACAATGCGTCCATGCTGACCGAGGCGGACAGGCACATGCGCGAACCTGCAGGCAACATCCCGACCGTGGCGGGCGATCCCGATCCGGCCCGCTATCGCTCGCTGCTGCCCGATACCCGCGATCTGACGGTGGAAGGCAATTGGTCGACCGCGCTGGGCAAGGATGGCAGCGGTGGCCAGCTCAGCCTCAACGGCACGTTCACCCGTTCGGATTCACGCTCGCTCTCCGGGCTCAACATGGTGACGCTGACCGATCCGGACGACAACACCGAATTGCGCAGCCTGCCCAATGCGCTGCGGCGCAACACGCGCACCGATACGCTGCAGGCGGGCACCACGTATAACAAGGCGTTCAGCGGCTGGCAGTTGACCGCCACGATCGACGGTTCGCATGCGGAAACCACCACCCGGAGCGACCGGCGCGCCGATACCGGCGGCCTGATGGCGGATGCGGCGGCGGGCCTGCTCGACATCTCCGGGCCTTTGCCGACGCTGGCCTTCGCGGGCCTCGACGAAGCCCGCGTGAAGACCAACACCCTGTCCAGCAAGGTGACGATGGCGGGCAGCCCGTTCAGCCTCCCGGCCGGGGAGGTCAGCCTGACGGGTTCGCTCGGGTTCGATTATACCGGGCTCGACAGCCAGGATACGCGGCTCAGCGGGCGGACCAAATTGAATCGGGGCGATCTCAGCGCCGGGTTGAACCTTTCGATCCCGCTCACCAGCAAACGCGAAGGGGTGCTTGGCGGTCTGGGGACGATATCGCTCAATCTCGGCGGCGGGATCGACCGGCTCTCGGATTTCGGCACGCTGTTCAACTGGAACACAGGCCTTACCTGGTCGCCGACCGACAAGCTGACTTTCCAGGCGAGCTATATCACCGCGGATGCCGCCCCCAGCCTGACCAATCTCGGCAATCCGCTGGTGCAGACGTTCAATGTCCCGGTCTATGATTTCACGCTGGGGCAAACGGCGCTGGTCACGGTCATTTCGGGCGGCAATCCCGATCTCAAGAAGGAACGCCAGCGCGATATCAAGCTGTCGGCCAACTGGCAGATGCCGTTCTTCAAACGCTCCAACTTCATCGTCGAATATTTCCGCAACAATTCCAGCGATGTGACATCGTCGTTCCCGGTGCTGACCCCGGCTATCGAAGCCGCGTTTCCCGACCGTGTGATCCGCGACAGCAGTGGCAAGCTGATCGCGATCGATCAGCGGCCGGTGACGTTCGACAAGATGAAGAGCAGCCGCTTGCGCTATGGCTTCAATATCTCGGGCGATCTCGGCAAGCCGGACCCGGCGGCGGCGCGGCGTGAAGGCCGTGGAATGGGCTTGCGCGGTTTCGGCGGTGGTCCGGGTGGGCCGGGCGGACCGGG
>CAYXMY010000005.1:0-49054 GCA_964466155.1 uncultured Caenibius sp.
GCTCGCGGACGCGGAACACGATGCCCTGCCCCTGCTGGCCCGCGGCGCGGCGATGCGTTTCATGATGACGCGCGCTTATGATTGGCTGCACACCCCCGCCGATGCCCTGGTCACGCGCAAGGACCCGATGGATTTCGCCCGGCGGCTGCGCTTCTATACCGCGCAGGGCGCCGGGGCCTTTTCCCTGTCGCCTGTCCAGAGTAACCTCACCGTATGAAGCGCGTCGATATTTTCACGGATGGCGCATGCAAGGGTAACCCCGGCCCCGGCGGCTGGGGGGCCTTGCTGCGCATGGGGCCGCATGAAAAGGAACTGTCCGGCTCCGATTCTCACACCACCAACAACCGGATGGAACTGACCGCTGCGATCCGGGCGCTTTCCGCGCTAATCGAACCGTGCGAAGTCATCCTCTATACCGACAGCAAGTATGTGATGGATGGCATCACCCGCTGGGTGCACGGCTGGAAACGCAACGGCTGGGTCACCGCCAGCAAAAAGCCGGTGCAAAATGCCGAACTATGGCACGATCTGATCGAGGTCGCGGGCAAGCATCAGATCGAATGGGTCTGGGTCAAGGGGCATAACGGCCATCCCGAAAACGAACGGGTGGATCGTCTGGCCAGCGATGCGGCCCTGTCTGCGGCGAAAGGGGACGAGTGACCCCGTTTCGCCGCAATTGGGGCAATCAGGTATCGAGCTTTTCGACAGTTTCCGCGCCCGGCCCATTCTTCTTGATGGATTCGATCGCATTTATGGCATTGGCCTTGGAGGAATAGCCTTCCGTCCAGAAAATCGTTTCCGCGTTATAACAGAAATAGGCGACAAATTCGCCTTTCTTGTTTTTCCGAATTTCGAAGCGATGCGCCATAACGACTCTCTTTCCCAAATGGTTGAGAGCGATAGATTAGCGGGGCAGTCGCCGTTGACCAGAGCGATTTCGAAGCAATCCGAAACAGCCTTCGATACCGACATGCCGCCCGGAAAAAAGCGCAGGGAAATCCGTCCCTTGCATTCGCAAAACGAGCCAATCTAGCCGAAGCGCGCGGGACTGTAGAGTGCGGGATCGAGCGTAACCGTCATCGCGTCCGCCCCTTTGCCGAGCAGAAGCTGGCTGCCCAGCCGTGAGGCCGCGGGTGCCGTCTGAATGCCGAAACCGCCCTGCCCCGCAAACCAGAAGAAACCGCTTTCACGCGGATCGAAGCCATAGATTGGCAGCCGGTCCGGGGCGAAGCTGCGCAACCCCGCCCATTTGTGCTCAAGCTGGAGCACTTTCCAGTCGACGGCATGCTGCAACCGGTCGATGGCCAGCGCGAGATCGATTTCTTCCGGCGCGGCATCGCACGGCGCACTGGGCGTTTCATCGTGCGGGCTGAGCCAGAGACGCCCGCTTTCCGGCTTGAAGTAGAACGCGCCCCCGATATCGAGCACCACCGGCATATCGGCCGCCGGGGCCGGATCGGTCCGCAATTGCAACATCGTCCGGCGGTAGGGCTGAACGCCGAGAGGCCGCACGCCCACGCGGCGCGCCACATCGTCGGCCCACGCCCCCGCCGCGTTGACCAGCACCTTTGCCGTGACCGGGCCGCCATCGGCCAGTGCGATCCGCCAGCGGCCCGCAACCCGCTCCGCCCCGATCAGGCCGCTACGGCAACGAAGCTCCACATTTCCCGCGCGGGCATGGGCAAGATAATGGGCATGGAGCGCGCCGACATCGATATCCTTGCTGTCGGGCTCGAACACCGCCGCGATCCATTCGGGGCGCAGACGGGGAACATGCGCTTCCATCCGGGCACGGTCCCATCGTTCCAGCCGGATTCCCGCCATGGCGAATTCGGCTTCGAACCGGTCCAGTTCGGCCAACTGATCCGCCCGGGCGATGCTCAACCCGCCGCGCGGCGTCAGGAAGCCGCCGCGTTGCAGCCATTCACCCGATGCCGCAGTCAGCGGCTGGACTTGCGCCCCGCCATAGCTTTCCACCCAGAAGGCGGCCGAGCGCCCCGTGGCGTGATAGCCGGGCGCATCTTCCATCTCCACGATCAGGACGCTGGCCGCGCCAGCCAGTTCCGCCGCAAGGCTGGCCCCGGCCATACCGGCGCCGACAATAACTATATCATAGGAAGCGGAAATGATGACCTCGTTCAGCCGGACGATTCCGCTGGCGGCACTACACGATCGAGAAAATCATCGATAGCGTGCAACGCCCTGTTCCTGACCGGATCGACTTCCCGCAGGATTTCGTGCCGCGCTTCGGGACCGAAAAACAGCGTCTCGCACAAGGGCAATCTGTGCGCGGCCCGCTCTATCGCGCGGAAGCTGACCAGACGATCCGCCGTTGTCGCCACGATCAGAACCGGCACGGTCACGCTTTCCAGCACGCCCGGCCGATCGAGCGAGCGCATCGACGCATAAGCACGCTCCACCCAGCCCCAACTGCCCGGCCCCATGACAAGCTCGGGCCGCGCTTCGCGCCACCACAGTTCATCGGCATAGCGCTTCCGGTCATGCGTCAGCAGGTCGATCCGGTCGGCCGGAACTTCACCCGGCTTTTCGCTCCATTTCCAGGCCGGGCGGCGCGCATCGCCGATGGATGCCATGAGTTTGGCGGCAGCATGGAGCACTCCCACCGGCACAGGCCCGGCGGTAAGGCTCAGCATCGGCGCCACCAGAATCAGCGCATCGGGCGCAACCGCTTTTTCCGCCACGGCGCGCAAGACCAGATGGCCGCCCATCGAATGCCCGGCCAGCACATGCGGCCCCGGCATTTCACGCACCCATTGCGCCCAGAACGCGGCCAGATCGGCGATCCAGATGGAAAAGTCATCGATATGCCCCGTCACGGCATCCTTGCCGAGCCGCCCGGAACCGGCCTGCCCCCGCCAATCGAGCGCCGTTACCCGCCAACCCTCGCCACCCCAGTAGTCGAGCGTTTCGAGATATTTCTCATAAGCATCGCCCCGCCCCGGCATAAACAGGATCGAACCGCGCGCGGTTGCGGCGCTTTGTCCCCAGTCGATCCGGCGAATGGAAAACCCATCGCTTGCCGTCCAGTACCCTTCCTGCGCGGCCAAGGGAATCACCCGCGCATCGCAACGCCTGTCGGCTTCAAGGCTCGAAAGGGTGATATGCCGCTCCTTCGCGTGGTTACTATTTGGTAAGCCAAGTTTGTTAGTTCGTCTTCCAGGATCAAGCCTGGGGACTCCAAATGCAAGGAAGCATTTTTCACAATAGCCTGTTGGTCATGCTCGCATGCCTGCTGCTGGTCGCTGCATTTACCGACTTGCGCAGCCGCCGCATCGCCAACTGGCTGAATGCTGCCATTGCCTTGGGTGCCCCGCTTTACTGGTGGGCCAGCGGGCTCAGCCTGTGGCCCGATATCGCCATTCAACTCGGCCTTGCCGTGGGCGCATTCGCGGTTCTTTCCGTTCTGTTCGCCATGCGGGCGATGGGCGGCGGCGATGTCAAGCTGCTGACCGCGCTCGCGCTGTGGTTCGAACCCATGTCGTATCTCCAGGTGCTGATCGTCATGGCCATCGCCGGTGGTCTGCTGACCGTGTTCATGGGTGCCTGGCACGTCATGCGCCGTCAGAAGGACAAGCTGGCTATTCCCTATGGGGTCGCCATCGCCACCGGAGGCCTGTGGATACTGGGCGTGCAGTATCTCGCGGCAAGCCCGGCACGGGCAGCCGTTTTGGGGTGAACCCGATTTTAACCATTTTCGCTGCATAGCATGATTACGGACCCGGAAGCGTCGGGCATAATGAGGGGGCTTAAATAGCCATGGACAAGAAGAAGCTGGCTTTGTTGCTCGGGGCGCTGGTCATAGCGATCGGCACGGCTCTCGCCGCCCGCAGCATGTTCGCAGGGGCGCCCGCGCCGAAAGTGATGGCCGCACCGCAAATGCTCGCACCGCAAGGGCCGAAGGTTCTCGTCGCCCAGCGCGCGCTGCCCGTCGGCACCATTATCACCGCCGATGCGATCAGCTTCCAGCAATGGCCCAAGCAGATGGTCGAAAATGCCTATTTCGTCGACGGCGAAACGGACATGAACAAGCTGCTCGGCACTGTTGTCCGCCATCCTATCATGGCCGGGGAGCCGCTGACCAAAGGCGCGCTCGTCAGCCCTGGCGACCGTGGCTTCCTCGCAGCGGCGCTCAGCCCCGGCATGCGCGCGGTAACGGTTCCCGTTTCCGCCAAGACAGGGGTTGCCGGCTTCGTCTTCCCCGGAGACCGCGTGGATCTGGTTCTGACCCAGACCGTCAACGGCAGCGATCAGGGTTCGGCGCTGCGGGCGTCCGAAACCTTCCTCGCCAATATCCGGGTGCTCGCCACCGACCAGTCGACCGACAGCGAAGTGGTGGACGGCAAAACCGTGGTACGCGAATTCCGCACCGTCACGCTCGAAGTGACGCCTAAGATCGCGGAGAAGATCGCGGTTGCCCAGACCATCGGCACCATCAGCCTTTCGCTCCGCTCGCTCGCCGACAATCAGGGCGAACTGGAACAGGCCATCGCCTCGGGCAATGTCAATCTGCCTGCCGGGGCCAGCAAGGCGGATGAAGAAAAGATCATCCGCACGGCCATGAACCGGCCGATCGACAGGACCAGCAGCTACGTAACAGGTGCAGACGTTTCGCGCTTCCAGCGCAGTTCCGTCCCGCCTGCCAACAGCAGCAACGCGCCCGCCGCCATGTCCGTCTCCGGCGGGGCCTCCGTCGCCGCGGCAAGCGCACCGCGCGGCCCGGTCGTCAACATCTCTCGCGGCAAGTCGGTCGAAACCGTTCCGGTCGGGACCAAGTGACATGACACGCCAACGTTCAACCACCCCATTCACTCTGCGCACCATGCAATCGAGGGGCAACCACATGAAACGCCGCCTTACACTCATCATCATGAGCGCAGCCTGCTCGACCCTGCCGCTGGGCATGCTGCCCACCAGCGCGGCCCAGGCTCAATCCATGGCCAGGCCGGCCAACCTTCTGGAACTGTCGATCGGACGCGGCCAGCTGGTGACTCTCCCCGGCTCGATGTCCGATGTCTTCGTCGCCAACGACAGCATTGCAGACGTCCAGGTCAAATCGCAGCGCCAGCTCTACGTCTTCGCCAAGGCGGGCGGTGAAACCACCGTCTATGCCAGCAACGCGGCGGGCGCGGTCATCTGGTCCGCCAATGTCCGTGTCGGCACCAACATCGACAGCGTGGATCAGATGCTGGCGCTGGCCATGCCGGACGCCAAGATCAACATCGCTACGATGGGCACCAACACCGTGCTGCTGACGGGCACCGTGGCCGCACCGGAAGACGGCGCGGAAGCGGAGCGTCTGGTCAAGGCCTACATGGGCGACAAGACCAATGTCATCAGCCGCGTGAGAACGGCCACCCCGCTGCAGGTCAATCTGCGGGTGCGCTTTGCGGAAGTCAGCCGTTCGCTGATCCGCAAGCTGGGCGTCAACCTGACCAGCATCGACAGCAGCAGCGGCTTCCAGTTCGGGATCGGTCAGGGCCGCAGTGACTTTCTGAATTCGTTCCGCCCCGGCACGGTCACGGGTGTCGGCAATGCCACCAAGACTTGGATTCCCGACGTCAACAATCCGGGGAAATTCGTGGAAGTCGCCGCCAGCAGCATCAATCCGATCACTGGCGGGTCCACGCTCGGCCTTGCGGGCAAGTTCCTTGGGCTCGATATGCTGAGCGCGCTCGATCTTGCTGAAACCGACGGTCTTGTCACCACGCTCGCACAACCGAACCTGACCGCTCTTTCGGGCGAAACGGCCGACTTCCTGGCAGGGGGCGAATTCCCCATCCCGATGTCGCAGGGGCTCGGCACGACCAGCGTCGAATACAAGAAATACGGCGTCAGCCTGTCCTACACGCCGACAGTGCTGGCCAACGGGCGGATTTCGATCCGCGTGCGGCCGGAAGTCTCGGAGCTTTCCTCCGAAGGGGCTATCGTCCTCAGCAACTTCCAGATTCCCGCGCTGACCGTGCGCCGTGCGGAAACCACGGTGGAACTCGGCTCCGGCCAGAGCTTCATGATCGCCGGATTGTTGAGCAACAACGCCCAGAACACCATCGACAAGGCACCGGGCGCAGGCGACCTGCCGATCCTCGGCGCACTGTTCCGTTCGACCCAGTTCAAGCGGGGCCAGACCGAACTGGTGATCGTGGTCACGCCTTATCTCGTCAACCCTGTCAACGACCGGGACATCAAGCTGCCGACCGATGGCTTCCACGCACCCACCGCGCTGGAACAACTGATCGGCAACCGCGAAACGCACGGCAAGACCGGCGAAGCGCGCCCGATGCCCAGCACCGCCAATGGCGATCCCGGCACTCCGCAAATCGGATATGCCCCGGACCTGCCGGCAACATCGCCTGGCCGCACCGTAGATAATGCCGACAAGCCGAACAAGAAATCGAGCAAGCGCGAGCGCGAAGCGCAAACTTCCGCGACCCCCGGCTTCAGCCTGAACTGAGAAAGGTAACGACAATGCGCCTTCGCCACAGCAAACCGATCGCAGCCGCTCTTTTCATTTCCCTGGGTCTTGCGACCGCAGGCTGCAGCACCACCGCCCACGACACCGCCTATGCAAAGCGCGGCCTCGAAAGCATTCATCAGCCGGTGGTCGCACGCAACAACTACTCGCTCGATATCACCACCAACGGCCGCGCCATTCCCGAACCGGAACAGCAGCGCCTCGCGGAATGGTTCGAAACCATGGACCTGCGCTACGGTGATCGTATTTCGGTCGACGATCCCGTGGGCAACACCGCCACGCGCAACGCCGTGAGCGAGATCGCCGGGCGGTTCGGGCTGCTGGTGGCCGAAGGCGCACCGGTCACACCCGGAGAAATCGCCCCCGGCCATATCCGCATCGTGGTGACACGCTCAGTGGCCACGGTTCCGGGATGCCCCGACTGGTCGGACAGCTACGCTTCCAAGCTCGGCAACGAGACCGGTTCAGGCTTCGGCTGCGCGGTCAACTCCAATCTGGCCGCGATGGTCGCCAATCCTGAAGATCTGGTCCGCGGCGCGCGCAATTCCGGCGCGACGGTCATGATGACTTCGAACAAGGCCATCGACGCCTATCGCGACCAGGAAGTCACCGGCACCAGGAAGCTGACCAAGAATACCACTTCGGAAGTAGGAAACTGAGCCATGAATGCGGCATGGAAACCCCACACGCTGGGCAATCGCGATCCTTTTGCGGCATTCGTCTGCGACGATGCGACGCTTGACCAGTTGCGTCCGGCGATCATCGAAATGGGCTGGCCGCCGGAAAAATGCAGCAAGGGCGGCATTCGCAATGCCATTCAAACGTTGTCGGTCAGCGCCAGCCCGGCCATTCTTCTGATCGACCTGTCGGAAAGCGGCGATCCGCTGCACGATATCAACGCCCTGGCGGAAGTGTGCGAACCCGGCACGATGGTGATCGCCATCGGCCAGGTGAACGATGTCCGCCTTTATCGCGATCTCATCGCCAGCGGCATTCACGACTATCTGCTCAAGCCGCTGTCGGCCACGCAATTGCGCGATGCCCTCACCCATGCGCAGATAGTTTTCTCCAATCCCAAGGCGCACGATCACGGCCCGGCGAAACAGCACATTTCCACTGCAATCGTCGGCACGCGCGGCGGCGTGGGCGCGTCAACCATCGCAACGTCGCTGGCGTGGCTGTTCAGCACCGACAACAAGCTGTCGACCGCTCTGCTCGATCTCGATGTCCATTTCGGCACCGGGGCGCTCACGCTCGATCTCGAACCGGGACGCGGCCTGACCGACGCAATCGACAATCCCAGCCGGATCGACGGGCTGTTCCTCGAACGGGCGATGGTCCGCGCGAACGACAACCTGGCGATACTTTCGTCCGAGGCCCCTATCGGATCGCCACTGCTGACGGATGGCGCTGCCTTCGTCCAGTTGGAGGAGGAATTCCGGCAGGCATTCGAAATGACGGCAATCGACCTGCCGCGCAACATGCTGATAAATTTTCCGCAGGTCCTCAATAACGTCAACGTCGTCGTGGTGGTGACGGAACTGACTCTCGCCTCCGCCCGTGACACCATCCGCCTGCTGGCCTGGCTGAAAGCCAACGCCAGCCATGCGCAGATTCTGACCGTCAGCAACCGCGTCCAGCCCGGCATGCAGGAAATCAGCAAGTCCGATTTCGAAGCATCGATCGAAACGAAGATCGATTTTTCGATCCCGGCCGACCCCAAAGGGGCGATGCAGGCGGCGAAGCTCGGCCAGACTTTCGTGGGTGCGAATGCCTCCAGCAAGACGACAGCGGCAATCCGCAGCCTTGCCCAGGCAATCCTGGGCCTTGGCGGCAGCGATGACGGCGACACGGCCGAGCCAGCCGCTCCCAAAAGCAAATCCTCGCTGCTCGACAAGATCGATCTCAAGGGATTGATGGCGCGAAAAGACAAGGTTTCCACCTGAACCGTCCTCTTAAGGCAGGAACAGGCAAATTGCGTTCGGAAAGGTAAGGCAAGGTCATGAACATCACCCAACTGCTAGTGATCGTCATCGGCGTGTTGGTGACCTTGCTCCTCGCCTATTTCGGGTTGAGCGGTCCGTCCGCGGCCAAGGAGAGTTCCCGGCGTCTGCAGACCGTGCGCGAACGGTACACGCAGAACACCAAGGACAAGGTCGAGGCGCAGTTGCGCAAGGCCGTCGCCGCGCGCCGTCCCAAAATACATCAGACTGCGGGATCGGGATCGCGGATCGAAGCGCTCGCCCTGCGCCTGCACCGCACCGGCAAGCCATGGACGGTTTCGCAATACCTCTATGTCACTCTCGGGCTCACACTGCTTGTCGGCACGCTGGCCTATCTGCGCACGGGCGCCCTGCTGCTTGCACTGGCCATCGGCGTTGTCGTGGGCGCCGGTCTGCCGCATATGCTGGTAAAGCGCCTGATAAACAAGCGCACCACGCGGTTCATCACGAAGTTCCCCGATGCGATCGAGCTTCTGGTCCGCGGACTGCGCTCAGGCCTTCCGGTGACGGAAACGCTCGGCGTCGTGTCGCAGGAAATTCCCGGCCCGGTGGGGGAGGAATTCAAGGCGATCATCGACCGGATCAAGCTTGGCCGGACTATGGAAGATGCGTTGCAGGAAACCGCCGACCGGCTCGATACGACTGAATTCTCCTTCTTCTGCATCACCCTGGCCATTCAGCGCGAAACCGGCGGCAATCTGGCGGAAACGCTGTCCAATCTGGCCGATGTGCTGCGCAAGCGGGCGCAGATGAAACTGAAGATCAAGGCGATGTCATCGGAATCGAAAGCATCCGCTTACATCGTCGGATCGCTGCCGTTCATCGTCTTCGGTCTGATCTACTGGGTTAATCCCGGTTACATCGGCAAGTTCTTCATCGACCAGCGGCTGATGGTCGCCGGCATCGGCGCCTTCATCTGGATGTCCCTTGGCGGCTTCATCATGTCCAAGATGGTCAGCTTCGAAATCTGAGCGGGGAGCAAAACATGATTTCCTCTACTCCCGGCCCCACTCTTCTCGGTGTCGACGTTTTTCTCGTCGGCACTATCCTGAGCGCGGTGGCCGCGCTGGCGGTGTTGTTCGCCATCTATACCGCCGTGACCGTGCGCGATCCGATGGTCAAGCGCGTCAAGGCGCTCAACCAGCGGCGCGATCAGCTCAAGGCGGGCATCATCGTCAATGCGGCGAAAAAGCGCACCAGCATCGTACGCAAGAGCGAAACCACCGATAGAATGCGCAGCACGCTCGAAACCCTGCAGGTCCTGCAGGATACCGAGCTGAAGAAAGCGCAGAAGAAACTCTCCCAGGCAGGCATCCGCAACAAGGAAATGGCGATCGTCGTGATCTTCGCCCGCCTGTGCCTGCCCATCGCTTTCGGCCTGCTCGGCATTTTCATGTTCTATGCTTCGAACATGTTCCCGGAATGGGGTAGCCTGAAACGCTTCCTCGGTTTCGCCGGGCTGGTCATCTTCGCCTACAAAGGCCCCGATATCTTCGTCCAGAACCTGATTTCGAAGCGTTCTGCGGCGATCCGCAAGGGCTTGCCCGATGCGCTCGATCTGCTGGTCATCTGCGCCGAAGCGGGACTTACGGTGGATGCCGCCTTCAACCGCGTGGCGCGCGAACTGGGCCGGGCCTATCCCGAACTGGCGGACGAATTCACGCTGACTGGGATCGAGCTTTCGTTCCTCACGGAACGCAAGGCAGCGTTCGACAATCTCGCTTACCGCGTCGATCTGGATGCGGTGCGCGGCGTGGTGACGACGATGATCCAGACGGAACGTTACGGCACCCCGCTGGCATCGGCATTGCGGGTGCTGTCCGCTGAATTCCGCAACGAACGCATGATGCGCGCGGAAGAAAAGGCCGCCCGCCTCCCCGCGATCATGACAATCCCGCTAGTCCTGTTCATCCTGCCAACGCTGTTCGTGGTCATTATGGGACCGGCGGCATGTTCGATCGCGGATGCCTTCAGCGGAGGTGGCCCCGGTCAAATGAAATGATGCATTCCGGACAGATATGAAAAAAGGCCCCCGGCACTGTCGGGGGCCTTTTCATTTCAGGTGACGGTTATCGTCAGCGCACCGTCGCCTTCGTCGATATGGACGGTGGAACCGTCGGGGATTTCACCACCGAGCAGCTTTTCCGCCAGCGGGTCCTGCAGATAGCGCTGCACCGCCCGCTTGAGCGGCCGCGCGCCATAAACGGGATCGTAACCCACCCGGCCCAGCCAGCGCTTGGCCGCATCGGTGAGATCGAGCACGATCTTGCGATCCTTGAGCAGCTTCTGCACCCGCGCGACCTGGATTTCGACAATCGGCCCCATGTGATCCTGCCCAAGCCGATGGAACAGGATGATCTCGTCCAGCCGGTTGAGAAATTCCGGGCGGAAATGGGCACGGACCACATCCATCACCTGCGGTTCGACACTCTCGACATCCTGGCCTTCATCCAGGTTGGCGAGATACTGGCTGCCGAGGTTGGAGGTGAGGATAATCAGCGTGTTGCTGAAATCCACCACTCGCCCCTGCCCATCGGTCAGACGGCCATCGTCGAGCACTTGCAGCAGGACGTTGAAGACATCGTTGTGCGCCTTCTCCACCTCGTCGAACAGCACGACCTGATAGGGCCGCCGCCGCACCGCTTCGGTCAGCACGCCGCCTTCTTCATAGCCGACATAGCCCGGAGGCGCGCCGATCAGCCGGGCGACCGAATGCTTCTCCATGAATTCGCTCATGTCGATGCGGACCATTGCCGTATCGTCATCGAACAGGAATTCAGCCAGCGCCTTGGTCAGTTCCGTCTTGCCGACGCCCGTGGGGCCGAGGAACAGGAAACTGCCCAGCGGGCGGTTCGGGTCCTGCAACCCGGCACGCGCACGGCGCACCGCCTTCGACACGGCAACCACCGCATCGTGCTGCCCGATCACCCGCTTGCCGAGTTCGTCCTCCATACGCAGCAGCTTTTCACGCTCGCCTTCCATCATCCGGTCGACCGGCACCCCGGTCCAGCGGCTGACGACCCCGGCGATATCGTCCTCGGTCACTTCCTCGCGCAGCAGGGCGTTGCTCGCCTGGCCATGCGCTTCGGCAAGCTGGCGCTCCAGTTCGGGGATGCGGCCATAGGACAGTTCGCCCGCACGGGCGAGATCGCCCGAACGCTGCGCCTGCTCCAGCTCTATGCGCGCATGGTCCAGTTCTTCCTTGACCTTGCTTTCGGCCGCGATCTTGTCCCGCTCGTTCTGCCAGCGGGTGGTCAGTTCGCTCGATTGCTGCTCCAGATTGGCCAATTCCTCGCGCAAGGTATCGAGACGATCCTTCGACGCCTGATCGCTTTCCTTCGACAGCGCCGCTTCCTCGATCTTGAGCTGGATGATCCGCCGGTCCAGCGCCTCGATTTCCTCGGGCTTGGATTCCACTTCCATGCGGATGCGGCTGGCCGCTTCGTCCATCAGGTCGATGGCCTTGTCGGGCAGGAACCGGTCGGAGATGTAACGATTGGACAGCGTTGCCGCCGCCACCAACGCGCCATCGGTGATCCGCACGCCGTGGTGCAGTTCGTACCGGTCCTTCAGCCCGCGCAGAATCGAAATCGTATCCTCCACGGTCGGTTCGCCCACGAACACCGGCTGGAACCGCCGCTGCAGAGCCGCATCCTTCTCGACATACTTCTGATATTCGTCGAGCGTGGTCGCGCCGATGCAATGCAGTTCGCCGCGCGCCAGCGCGGGCTTGAGCAGATTGCCCGCATCCATCGCGCCTTCCGATTTGCCCGCGCCGATCAGCGTGTGCATCTCGTCGATGAAGAGGATGATTTCCCCTTCCGCGCCTTTCACTTCGTCGAGCACGGCCTTGAGCCGTTCCTCGAACTCGCCGCGATACTTCGCGCCCGCGATCAGCGCGCCCATGTCAAGCGCCATCAGGCGGCGATCCTTGAGGCTGTCAGGCACGTCGCCGTTGGCGATGCGCAGCGCCAGCCCTTCGACGATGGCCGTCTTGCCGACGCCGGGATCGCCGATCAGCACGGGGTTGTTTTTGGTCCGGCGGGCGAGAATCTGCACGGTGCGGCGGATTTCCTCGTCGCGGCCGATCACCGGGTCGAGCTTGCCGTCGCGCGCCGCCTGCGTCAGGTCGCGCGCGTACTTTTCCATCGCTTCGTAGCTTTCCTCGGCCCCGGCGCTGTCGGCACGGCGCCCGCCGCGCAACTGCGCGATGGCCGCTTCCAGCGCTTCCGGCGTGACATTGGCCGCCTTGAGCGCCTGCCCCGCCGCCGTGGTGGTGGCGAGCGTCAACGCGAGCAGCACCCGCTCCACCGTGACATAGGCATCGCCCGATTTGGTGGCGAGCTGCTCCGCCTGATCGAGCACGCGCACAGCATCGTTGTCGAGGCCCGGCGTCTGCTGCGCCCCGCCGCCCGACACCGCCGGAATCTTGCCCAGCGCCTGATCCACGCCCTGCACCGCGATCTGCGGATTGCCGCCCGCGCGCTGGATCAGCCCGGCGGCCATGCCTTCGTTGTCTTCGAGCAGCGCCTTCAACAGATGTTCCGGCGTGATCCGCTGATGGTTCATGCGGATCGCCACGGTCTGGGCGGATTGCAGGAAACCCTTGGCGCGGTCGGTGAATTTTTCGAGATTCATGAGATGTCCCTCAAAGCCTTTCGAGGGAGAAGATAGTGTTGCCCCTTTGCAACACAAGGACATGGATCAAAATTTTCCGCGCAGCGCCTCGTAAGCGGCGACCGCCACCGTGTTGGACAGGTTGAGCGAGCGGATATGGGCGGATCGCATCGGCAAGCGCACCATGCGATGCGCCAGCGGTTCCGCAATCGCGGCAGGCAGGCCCTTCGTCTCGCACCCGAAAACGAGGTAGGTATCGTCGGGATAATCGGGCTCGTCAAAACTGCGCGCGCCGTATTCCTCGAACAGGAACAACTGGTCTTCGCGCGGGGCGCGTTCGGCGAGGAAAGCCTCCCAACTGTCGTATTCGGCCAGCCGCACATGCTGCCAGTAATCCAGCCCGGCGCGTTTCAGGTGCTTGTCCGACAGTTCGAAGCCATAGGGCCGGATCAGCACCAGTTCGAGATCGAGCGCCACACACGTGCGCCCGACCGCCCCGGTGTTATGCGGTATTTCCGGATGGACGAGGACCACGGCCACGGACATGCAGCGCCGCCCCCGTCCAGCCAGATTACGCCAGTTTCTGCTTCAGGATCTGGTTCACCACTTGCGGGTTGGCCTTGCCCTGCATGGCTTTCATCGTCTGGCCGACGAAGAAGCCGAACAGCGCTTCCTTGCCGCCCCGGTACTGTTCGACCTTGTCGGCATTGGCGGCGAGGATTTCGTCCACCTTCGCTTCGATGGCGCCGGTGTCGCTTTCCTGCTTAAGCCCTTCCCGCTCTACGATGACGGCTGCGCCGTCACCGGTTTCGAGCATCTTTTCCAGCACCTGCTTGGCGATGGAGCCGGAAATCGTGCCGTTGCCGACGAGCGCCAGCAATTCCGCACCCGCTTCCGGGCTGACCGGGCTTTCGCCCAGCGATTTGCCGAGCTTGTTCAGCGCGCCGAACAGTTCGGAACTGAGCCAGTTGGATGCCTGCTTGGCGACATCGGCCTCGCTCTTTCCCTGCGCCTTGGCCGTGGCGACAAGCAGAGCTTCGAACCACTTCGCGGTTTCGACTTCCGCTGTCAGCACACCCGCGTTGTAAGCGGACAGACCGAGCGCGCTTTCGTAGCGTGTGCGCTTGGCATCGGGCAGTTCGGGCAAGCTGGCGCGGCATTCATCGAGGAAGGCATCGTCCAACACCACCGGCAGCAGGTCCGGATCGGGGAAGTAACGGTAATCGTGCGCGTCTTCCTTGCTGCGCATGGAACGTGTGGTGCCGCTGTCGGGATCGAACAGGCGGGTTTCCTGCACCACCTTGCCGCCGCCTTCGATCACATCGATCTGGCGGTTGGCTTCATACTCGATGGCCTGCATCACGAAGCGCACGGAATTGACGTTCTTGGTTTCCGTGCGGGTGCCGAATTCGTCCCCCGGACGGCGCACGGATACGTTCACATCCGCACGCATCGAACCTTCTTCCATGTTGCCATCGCAACTGCCGACATAGCGCAGGATCGTGCGCAGCTTGCGGACATAGGCGCCAGCTTCCGCCGGGGAACGCATGTCCGGGCGGCTGACGATTTCCATCAATGCCACGCCCGACCGGTTCAAATCAACATAGGACATCGTTGGGTGCTGATCGTGCATCAGCTTGCCCGCGTCCTGTTCCACATGGATGCGTTCGATCCCGATGGTCTTGAGCCGATCGGGGTTCTTGTCGTCCGGCGCGATAGCGATCTGCCCTTCCCCCACGATCGGGTGGTAGAACTGACTGATCTGATAACCCTGCGGCAAATCGGCGTAGAAGTAGTTCTTGCGGTCGAACCGGCTCCACACGTTGATCTGCGCATCGATCGCCATGCCGGTACGCACCGCCTGGCGGATGCATTCCCGGTTCAGCACGGGCAGCATGCCGGGCATGGCCGCATCGACGAAGCTCACTTGCGCATTGGGTTCCGCGCCGAACGCCGTGGCGGCGCCCGAAAACAGCTTGGCCTGGCTGGTGATCTGGGCATGGATTTCAAGGCCGATCACGACCTCCCATTCACCTGTTGCACCCTGAATGCGATATTCACTCATATCTTTGCTTTCAAAAACTCTGCTGTCGCGAGCATTTCATCGCGCAACATCTTAGCCATTGAGCCTGTAACTTCTGTTTTCTCACAAATATTAATGATAACTTCGGCATACTGTGGATATTTCCGCAGTTCATATGCAGCAGCCATCTTTGACGCGATACTTCCACCCAAATGCCCTAAATGGTCAGTGATCAGAAAAAAGCGCTGGTATTCTTGGTGTGCATCCTCGCGTTTACGAGCAATTGTATAGAACACTGCCGACCATGCCAAAGCAGACAACGGAATGACGATCCCCGCCCAAGCGATCCATTCCGCTACCGTAGAAAGGTTCATTACCACCACTTCTCCGGCCGCGCCCGTTCCCCGGCGCGCTGTTCGATGGCGAGCCCGGCGTTCAGCACGCCTTGTTCGTCAAACGCATTGCCGATGAGTTGCAGCCCCAGCGGCAAGCCTTCGCGATTGAGGCCGCCCGGCACCGACATGGCGGGAAGCCCGGCCAGGCTGGCAGGGACCGAGAACACGTCGTTCAGGTACATTTCCAGCGGATCGCCCGATTTCTCGCCCAGCGCGAAAGCCGCGGTCGGCGCGGTCGGCGCAAGGATCACGTCGCACTGCGCGAAAGCGGCATGGAAATCCCGGGCGATCAAGGCCCGCACCTTCTGCGCCTGCGTGTAATAGGCATCATAGAAGCCCGCCGAAAGCACATAGGTGCCGATCAGGATGCGGCGCTTGACTTCCACCCCGAAACCGGCGGCGCGGGTTTCGGCATACATGTCCTGCAACCCCGCCCCATCGGGCAGTTCGCGCAGACCGTAACGCACGCCATCGTAGCGGGCGAGGTTGGAGGATGCTTCCGCCGGGGCCACCATGTAATAGGCCGGCAGCGCGTATTTGGTGTGCGGCAGCGAGATATCGACGATCTCAGCGCCTGCATCCTTCAGCCAGGCAATGCCGTTTTCCCAGCTTTTCGCCACATCCTCGTCGATCCCGTCGAGACGGTATTCGCGCGGAATGCCCACTTTCTTGCCGCGCAGATCGGCGGAAAGACCGGCTTCCCATTCGGGCACCGGCAGGTCGAGGCTGGTGGCATCCTTGGGATCGAAACCGGCCATCGCTTCCAGCATGATCGCGCAGTCGCGCACGTCATGCGCCATCGGGCCCGCCTGATCGAGCGAGCTGGCAAACGCGACCACACCCCAGCGGCTGCACCGGCCGTATGTCGGCTTGATACCGGAAATGCCGGTGAAGGCAGAAGGCTGGCGGATCGAACCGCCGGTATCGGTGCCGGTCGCCGCCGGGCACAGCCGGGCAGCAATGGCCGCGCTCGATCCGCCGGAAGAACCGCCCGGCGCCAGCGGCGCGTTCTGCCCGTCATTGCGCCGCCAGGGCGAAATCACATTGCCGAAATAGCTGGTTTCGTTGGACGAACCCATCGCGAACTGATCGAGATTGAGCTTGCCCAGCATGCCCGCGCCCGCATCCCACAGCTTCTGCGACACGGTGCTTTCGTATTCGGGCCGGAACCCTTCGAGAATGTGCGAAGCCGCCGTGGTCTGCACGCCCTTGGTCGCAAACAGGTCCTTCATGCCGATCGGCACACCCGCCATCTTGCCCAGCGGCCTGCCCGCCGCCCGCTCCGCATCCACCTTGTCCGCCGCTTCCAGCGCCTTTTCCGGCGTGGTCACGATGAAGGCGTTGAGCGCGCCCGCAGCGGCGACATTGGCGTTGAACGCTTCGGCCACTTCGCGCGCGGAAAAATCGCCGCTGGCCACCCCTGTACGGATGGCGGCGACGCCCAGTTCGGTCAGTTCCGTCATTATTCGATCACCTTGGGCACGCCGAAGAAGCCATGTTCAGGCGCCGGAGCATTGGCCAGAATTTCATCGCGCCGGTTGCCGCCGGTCAGCGGATCGGCGTTCACGACATCGTCGCGCAGACGCAGCATTTGCGGAATGACGGCGGTCATCGGCTCCACGCCGGTCGCATCCACTTCGCCCAGTTGCTCCGCCCATGCGAGGATATTGTTGAGTTCGGGCACCATGGCTTCGAGCTCGGCTTCGCTCACCTTGATCCTGGCGAGCGAAGCGATCTTGGCCACAGTGGCTTTATCGACGGACATAATTGCCCCTTTTGTACCTGGTATCCAAACGCCCCGGCCGGAGCGCGCTTCAGCGTATCAATGCGCAGGCTGCGCCGGTTGCGCGTGCTGCTGACCACCTTGCGCCTGTTGCATCATCTGTTGGAACATGCCCAGCCGTTCCTGGAAATCCTGCTGCGACATGAAATCGATCAGTTCGATATCGAAAGTCAGATTGCTGTTCGGCGGAATCGGCGCGCCCGGCGGCGGCGTGGCGCCATAGGCCTTGTCCGCCGGAATTTCGAGGCGATACTTGCCGCCCTTCTTCATCTTCAGCGCGCCTTCGCGGAAGCCGGGCACCATCTGCGCCAGCGGCAACGGCTGGCCGGCAGGGAACACGCCCTGAATCGGCAATTGCACATCCTTGCCTTCATCGAACACGGTGCCATCGGGCAGCTTGCCGACATAGCGGGCGAAGATCACATCGTCGCCCTTGGGGCTGTCGCCCTTCCCGGCCACCAGTTCCACGACTTCCACACCATGGGGGACGGAAGCCCAGGCGATCCCTGCGCCAGCCAGCGCAACAGCGGCCACACTGATCCACAACTTGGTCAGCGAACCCTTCTTGATCGGCTGAATCGGAACACGGGTGATTTCAGTCATCGAACAATTCCTTCAAAGGCAACCCAAGAAAGCAAAAGGGCGCGGAAACGAATCCGCGCCCTCTTGGCTTATCAAGCAGTGACGATCAAGCTTTTGGCAAGCTTACTTGGCGCCGTCACGCTCCATCCGCTTACGCTCGAGCTTGCGAGCGCGGCGGACGGCGGCAGCCTTTTCGCGGGCGCGCTTTTCGCTCGGCTTTTCATAATGGCGACGCAGCTTCATTTCGCGATAGACGCCTTCCCGCTGCAGCTTCTTCTTGAGCGCGCGGAGAGCCTGGTCGACATTGTTATCGCGAACGATGATCTGCATAAACTTTCGATACCTCGACAGCTAATGGGCGACTGCCCACTGCGTGGGTACTGCCTCCCTAAATCAAGAGAATATGGTGCCGAATCCCGACAGGACCGGCGCGATTGCCGGTGCCCCTAATCAAATCTCCGCAAATTGGCAAGAGATTCGCACATCCTTGCCACCAATCGCCGGATCGCCTCTGCATGCTATGCCATGCAAGCGGCTTCCCCCCATGCCAAACGGCGGCTAAGGCAATCGGCATGACACCGCCACCCCCTCTTCTGGCTTCGCTCTATGTCGTCCTCGGCGGCGGCGCAGGATCGCTCCTGCGCTACCAATCGGGCCGGCTGCTGACTCATTGGCTCGGCCCGCAAACCGTCACCGCCTTTCCCTGGGCCACGCTCAGCGTCAACGTGCTGGGCAGCATGGCCATGGGCCTGCTCGCCGGGTTCCTGGCTCGCCATGGCACCGGCGGCGAAGCTTGGCGCCTGCTGCTGGGGGTCGGCGTGCTGGGCGGTTTCACCACCTTTTCCTCGTTCAGTCTCGAAACGATGCTGCTGATCGAACGCGGGCAACCCGCATTGGCGCTGACGTATGCCGCCGTCTCGCTCTTCGCCGGGCTCACCGCGCTTTATATCGGCCTGATCGCAATGCGGGTGGCGGGATGAAACCGATTGCCCCTTCCGAAGCAGTGCGCCAGTTCACTGTCGGCCATGACGATGACGGTATCCGGCTGGACCGCTGGTTCAAACGGCACCTGCCGCAAATCGGCTTTGCCACCGTATCGCGTTGGGCACGCACCGGGCAGATCCGCGTCGACGGCAAGCGCGCCAAGCCGGAAGACCGGCTGGAAACCGGGCAAGTGCTGCGCATCCCGCCGGGCGGCACCACCCCAAGCGGCAAAGCACAGCCCACCCGCCGCGAATTGACCGAGGATGAACTCGCCGCCGCCGATGCCATGGTCATCCATCAAGACAAGGCGGCCATCGTCCTCAACAAGCCGCCCGGCCTCGCCACGCAGGGCGGCACCAAGACGACCAGCCATGTCGACGGTCTGCTCGACGCGTTCGCCCCCGATGGCCCGCGCCCGCGCCTTGTCCACCGGCTCGACAAGGATACCTCTGGCGTCCTCCTCGTCGCCCGCACACCGGGCAGCGCAGCCTTCTTTTCCAAGCGCTTTTCCGGGCGTTCGGCAAAGAAGGTCTATTGGGCGCTGGTGGTCGGCGTGCCCGAAATCGCCGAAGGGATGATCGAGGCGCCGATTGCCAAGCAGCCCGGCACCGGCGGCGAGAAGATGCATGTCGATACCGAAAACGGCCAGTCCGCTAAGACCCGCTATCGCGTGGTGGACCGCGCGGGCAACCGCGCCGCATGGGTCGAACTGCAACCGCTGACCGGGCGCACCCACCAGTTGCGCGTCCACATGGCCGCCATCGGCCACCCGATTGTCGGCGATGGCAAGTATGGCGGGCAGGATGCTTTCCTCACCGGCAGCATCAGCCGCAAGATGCATCTCCATGCCCGGCGTCTGATTATCGAGCATCCCGATGGTGCGCCGCTGGATGTGACAGCGGACCTGCCCGAACATTTCGCCGCCAGCATGGATCAACTCGGGTTCGATGAAGGCCTGAGCGATGCCGGCACAGGCTTCGGCGTACTGGAAGACACCGCGCCGCACACGCGCGATGCGAAGAAAGCAGCCGCCAAGGCCCATGCCAAGCAATACCGCAAGGAACGGCGCGGCGAACGGCGGCGGCGGAGCGATTCCGCCCAGCCCTCCTCTGCACGCGGGGCCAAGTCGCGCAGCGGCGGCAAAGCACCGGCCGGAGGCAAGGCACGGCCTGCGAGCGGTGGCCGTCCAACCGGGCGGCCCACCGGCAAACGCCCGACTGGTGGCCCCAAGAAACCCTGATGCACCCCAATCCCGCCTTCTACCACGATGACCGGAGCCTGCTCGAAACGCTGATCGACCAGATCGGCTTCGGCATGGTCTTCGCCACCACGCCTGACGGGCCGCGCGTGGCGCATACCCCGCTCATCTCCACCGGCGATGGGGCGGTGCAGTTCCACCTCGCGCGCGGCAATGCACTCACCCGCCATTTGCCGGGGATGGAGGCGCTGGCGCTGGTCAACGGGCCGGATGGCTATGTCAGCCCGCGCTGGTACGCCGATCAGGAACAGGTGCCGACGTGGAACTATGTCGCGCTCGAACTCGAAGGGCCGGTGCGCAAGATGGACAACGATGGCTTGCTCGCCCTGCTCACCCGGTTGAGCGAGCGGCACGAAAGCCGGATCGCCGAAGGGGAGCCATGGACGATGGCCAAGGTGCCACCCGCGAAAGTTCACACCCTGATGGGGGCAATTACCGGATTCGAAATGGAAATCCGGGCCTGGCGGCCGACTTTCAAGCTCAGCCAGAATAAACCGGCGGAAGAGCGCGTGCGTGTTGCCGCCGGGCTGGAAGCGGAAGGTTCGCCCGCCATCGCACAACTGATGCGCCAGTTCGGAGGCCCGGCATGAGCGGGTCTGCCATCCGCCTCGCCGTGTTCGATTGCGACGGCACATTGGTCGATGGGCAAGCCGATATCTGCACAGCGATGGAAGCGGCCTTTGCTGAAAATGGCCTGCCCGCGCCCGGACGCCACGCAATCCGGCGCATCGTCGGCCTTAGTCTCCCCATCGCCATACGCAGGCTGGTGCCGGAAGCCGATACATCGCTGTTGCATGCCGCCTGCGACAGCTACAAGCTGGCTTTCCGCGCGATGCGCGAACAGGGGCAATTGTCCGAACCGCTGTTTCCCGGCATTGCACCGCTGCTCGATCACCTCAGCATGTCCGGCTGGCAGCTTGGCGTGGCCACGGGGAAATCGGATCGGGGGCTGCGCAATGTGCTCGCCGTCCACGGACTGTCCGGCCGTTTCGTGACTTTGCAGACGGCGGACCGCCACCCGTCCAAGCCGCACCCGGCCATGCTCGATGCCGCGCTGGCCGAAGCCTGCGCCCTGCCGGGCGACAGCGTGATGATCGGCGACACAACCTATGACATCGCCATGGCGGTGGCCGCCGGGGTCCGCGCCATCGGCGTCGCCTGGGGTTATCACGAAGCGGACGAACTGTTTGCCGCGGGCGCCGACGCCGTGGCCCACACGCCTGACGAATTGAAGGACCTGCTCGCATGAACGACGATTCTGCCCGCACCCGCTTTTTCGCGATGCAGGCGATCCGGCTGGGCGGCCTGATCATGGCGATCGCCGCGTTGCTGGGCTTGAATGGCGCACTGCCGATTCCCCACATCGCCGCCTGGCCTCTGCTGATTCTGGGACTGATCGAGATTTTCGTGATCCCGCAAATCCTCGCCCGCCGCTGGCGCACTATCGACGATTGACGCACGAGACGGAATGAAACGCTTCTACAAGAACGCCGCCGCCACTGCCGCCGGAAATGGCTGGCAAGTCACGCTCGATGGGCGCGGGATCAAGACGGCCATGGGTGCGCCGCAAGTGGTGCCCGGCCAAACGCTCGCCCATGCGCTGGCCGCAGAGTGGGCAGCACAGGGGGAGGAGATCGAGCCCGCCGGGTTCGTCCTACGCGATCTGGCCGACTATGCCATCGACGTGGTTCGCACCGACCGGGATGCCGCCATCGCCAACCTGCTGCGCTTCGCCGAGAGCGACACATTGTGTTACCGCGCCGATCCCGAAGACGCGCTGTTCAAACGCCAGCAGGAAGTGTGGGAACCGCTGCTGCGGGCGGCAGAGGCGCGCCATGGCATCCATTTTCAGCGGGTCAGCGGGATCATGCACCGCCCCCAGCCCTCCGCCACGCTCGATACCTTGCGCGCTTATCTGGAACAGCAGGACGATTTCACACTGGCCGCGCTCACCACGCTCGCCTCGCTCGCCGCATCGCTGACCGTTGCCATTGCCGCGTTGGCAGAGGAGGCGGAAGCGGAAACGCTGTGGAATGTGGCCAATCTCGAAGAAGATTGGCAGGCTGAATTGTGGGGCGAAGATACTCTCGCCAAGGAACGGCGTGACCTGCGCGCGGCGGAATTCACCAATGCCATGCATTTCGCTGCGCTTACCCGCAAGGCGGGCGGCTAACCCATCGGAACCCGGCGAAACCATGCGGATCGTTTTCAGCCGCAAGGGCTTCGACAGCGCCGCAGGTGGCAGCCCATCGCCCATCGTCGATGGGTGCCCGTTATCGCTGCCCATTCCGGCACGGGACCGTTCACGCACTACTTATGCCGATCGCGGCCTTGGCCCCTTGGTGGAGCAAGTCACGCGTGAACGGATAGACAGGCATGCGCTGTGCCATGACGATCCGATGTTTTCCGGCTCTCACTGCTGGTTCGGACAGGCTGGCGCGGCGCAAAGCCATCTGACCCGCAACGGTGTGGGCGTCGGCGATGTGTTCCTGTTCTTCGGCCTGTTCGCCGATCCGCAGACGGGTGAGCGGCATCATCGCATCTTCGGCTATATGCAGGTTGCCTGCCACGGCCCGCCCGATGCCATCCGGCAAGCGGCGGGCTGGATGGAAGCGCCCCGCCCGCATCCGCATGACATTGGCGATTGGGGGCCGAACAACCACCTCTACCACGGTCCCGGCGCACTGGCCCGCACGGCATCGCCTGAATTGCGGCTAACGCGCACCGGCGGCCCATTGCGGCACTGGACAGTGCCCCCATGGCTGCGGCGCCGGGGATTGACCTATCACGCCCAGCCGGAATGCTGGCCCCGGCCCGGCGAACTCATCTGCGTGAGCCGGGGACAGGAATTCATCTGCGATATCGGCCGGGCGGCGGAACCGCGCCGCTGGCTCGAACGGATCATCGCCGCAATCGGTGCGCGATGATCCGCGTCGTTTACGAGCCCACCCAGTCCACGACTTGCACGGCCACTTCGTTGGCGGCCTGATTGATCGCCGGGCCTACGGTATTCGCGCGCGGGGCGATGCCGGGCTTGATGCTTTCGAACCGCCGCGTCCGAACATTGCCGTTCGGATCGGCCAGCATTGCCTCGAACCGCACGGTGACCGATTGCGTCCGCGCGTCATATCCCATCGCGAGCAATTGCCCGGTCAGCTTGGTAGCGGCGGCATATTGTTCATCCGCCCCGCCGATCACCAGGCGATTGGTCCGGGCGCGCAGCGTTTCGGCCAGCAGCCCACGAAACAGGCGCGCCGGCTTCTCAACCCAGGTCGCATCCTTGAGATAGGCGATTTCCGTATCGTTCACCTGCACGGGGATACGTTGCACATCCAGTTCGCGCGGAACGCCCGGGCTCAGCACGGCAATGGCATTGCTGAAATTGCCGCTGGTCGCCGAGCCTGCGCCAGCGGAGGCGGCGGGCGTCAATGTCAGCAGTTGATCCGGCACCTTTCCGCCAAGGCTGAGGCAGCCGGAGAGGGCAAGCGCAGCCGCCATCGCGGCCACGCCGCCGATCCTGGCCGGAAATCCGCGGAGCAATGCCCTGGTGGCCCCTCTACGGGTGTTCTTCGTCATCGCTGTTCCCCGATCATGGCTTGTAGTCGGGCAATTGCTGCCCTTTCAGCACCGAACCGGCCCCGCCGCTTTCGATGCTTTCGGTCATATTGCGCAAGGCGCGGCTGGTGGTCCTGAGATCGCGCAAAGTCGCTTCCGCCGCCGGTAGCGTGCTTTGCGACAATTGCTGCGCCGCCGGACGCGTATCGTGCAACAACGCCTGCAATTCGTCGGAACTTTTCTGCACCGACGCCATCGTCGTGCGCATCTGCTGTGCCAGCGAACCGCCTTCCTGGTTGAGCACCTTGTCCGCCGAACCGGCCACCTTTTCGAATGCGGCAAGGCTTTGATTCGCCTGCCGCAAGGTTGCCTGCATTTCCGTCAGAACCTTTTCGATCTGGGGCGAGGCATTGGCTATGTTGCTGGTGAAACGGTCGGTATTGGCGAGAATCCCGGTAATCGATTTCTGGTTGTCGTCGGACAAGAGCAAGGTCAACCGCTCAGTCAGCGTCGCCAGCCGCTCCAACAGCAGAGGGGCATTGGCGAGAATTTCACCAAGCCCGCCGGGCTTGGTCGGGATCACGGGCACGCCTTCCGGCCCCGGCTCCTCGATCGGCGGAGCGCCGCGCACCGCGCCATCGAGCTGTATCTTCGATACGCCGGTGAAACTACCCTGCACGGTCGCCGTCGTCCCCTGAAGGATCGGCACTTTCTGGTTCAGCGACACGCGTACGCGCACGAACTGCGGGTCTTTCGGCCATAGTTCGATAGTCTTCACCTGGCCTGCCGGAACGCCGGAAAAGGTCACTTCCGAACCCTTGGCCAGTCCATCGACCGCCTGTTTGAAGAAGATATCGTATTCTTGCTGTTCGCTGGCATTGAGACGCGCGATCCAGATGATGAAAGCCGCCAACGCAGCCATCAGCACCAGCGTCACAGCGCCAACCCAGACATGGTTTGCCCGTGTTTCCATCGCTTCGTCCTATGCCTCTTCGTTCGACTGCTTGTCCATGGCCTTGGCCCGTGCCTGGCTCGCCTGGGCTGCACGCCCACGCGGTCCGTTGAAATATTCCTGAATCCAGGGATGATCCGTGGCCAGCAATTCCGGGATCGTGCCCACCGCGATAACCTGCTTGTCCGCCAGCACGGCAACCCGGTCGCAAATCTCGTACAGCGTATCGAGATCGTGGGTGATGAGGAACACCGTCAGCCCCAGCGTATCGGCCAATGCGCGCGTCAGATGATCGAAAGCCGCCGCCCCGATGGGATCGAGCCCCGCCGTCGGCTCGTCCAGAAACAGCAGTTCGGGATCGAGCGCCAGCGCGCGGGCAAGCCCGGCGCGCTTCTTCATCCCGCCCGACAATTCGGAAGGGTATTTGCTGGTCGCTTCTTCCGGCAGGCCCGACAGGCGCACCTTGTAGCGGGCGATTTCGTGGCGCAGTTCGTCCAGCAGTTCGGGATAGAATTCGCGGATCGGCACTTCGACGTTTTCGGCAACGGTCAGCGTGGAAAACAGCGCCCCGCCCTGAAACAGCACACCCCAGCGCGAATGCACACTGACATCGTCATCCGGATCGGTTTCGGTGATCGTGCGGCCGAGCACCTCGATGGTTCCTTCCGTGGGAATCTGCAAGCCGATGATCGAGCGCATCAGCACCGATTTGCCGGTGCCCGATCCGCCCACGACCCCCAGAATCTCTCCCTTGCGGACTTTGAGCGAGAGGTCTTCATGGACCACCTGATCGCCGAAGCGGTTGGTGATCCCCTCCACCACGATGGCGTACATGCCTTCGTAGCGATCATCGTCCAGGCCGGGCTTCGCGCCGCCGTTGCGCCTTCTGAATTCGGGCATGATCAGTCCCACCCCACTTCGGTGAAGAAGACCGCGAAGAACGCATCGAGCACGATCACCATGAAGATCGCCTGCACCACCGCCATCGTGGTGCGCAGGCCGACTTCTTCGGCGTTCGCCTTGACCTGCATGCCCTGATAACAGCCGGCAAAGCCCACGATCAGGCCGAACACCGGCGCCTTGACCAGCCCCACCCAGACGTCGTGCAACGGCACGACTTCCTGAATACGCGTGAGGAACGTGAAAAACGGAATCCCCAGCGCAAGATCGGCCAGAAAGGCGCCGCCGATGATCGCGATCACCGCCGAAAAGAAGCCGAGCAGCGGCATCATCAGCACCACCGCCAACACGCGCGGAACCACGAGGGCATCGATGGGCGACACGCCGATGGTGCGCATCGCGTCCACTTCCTCGGTCAGCTTCATCGTGCCAAGCTGGGCGGCGAATGCGGAACCGGAACGGCCCGCCACCATGATCGCGGTCATCAGCACGCCCAGTTCGCGCAAGGTCAAACGCCCGGTGAGGTTGATCGTATAGATTTCAGCGCCGAACTGCTGGAGCTGCACGGCGCCCTGCTGTGCGATCACGATCCCGATCAGAAAGCTCATCAGCCCGATGATGCCCAGCGAATTGACGCCGACCAGTTCGATCTGCCGCACCAGCGCCTTGATCGGCATGCGCGAAGGGTGCCGCAAAATACCCCAGAAAGCGCCCAGGATCGCGCCGAGAAAGCCCATCATCTCGATCACGCCGTGGCCCCAGCCGACAACGGCCTGGCCCACGGCTTGTGGCACGCGTTCGAACAGCGGAATACGGGGCGGGGCGATTTCGGCGGTGCTGGCGCTGGAGGAGACCGCTTCGATCAGGCGCTGCGCATCCTCGCTCGCCCCGGTAACTTCCGCATTCTTTTCATGCGACACGCGCCATACGATCCACGCGCCGACCGTATCGATCTCTTCCACATGCGACAGATCGACCGTGGCAACCGGATCGTCGAGCTTGCGCAATTCGCTGTCGAGCGGGCCAACCGTTGAAATGAGCAGACGCCCGGCCAGCACCAACGCCGGTCCGGCTGTGCCGCCGTCTTCGAGTGTATAGCTTGCCCAATCACGCATTGCGGGGCGGTATGCTTTCAAATTGTGTCCCCGGCAAGGCACAGGCGCAGCAACGGTTGCGCTGCAAGGGTCTGGCTGGCAAAGGCCGAACCAGCATGAGCACCGAACTCGACAAGACTTTCGACCCCGCCTCCATCGAGGCGAAATGGTATTCCCACTGGGAAGGCAACGGCCTGTTCCGCCCGGAACGGCCGGACGCCACGCCTTTCACCATCGTCAATCCGCCACCCAATGTCACCGGCTCGCTCCATATCGGCCATGCCTTGGACAACACTCTGCAGGACATAATGATCCGGTATGAGCGTTTGCGCGGCAAGGATGCGCTGTGGGTAGTCGGCACCGACCATGCCGGGATCGCCACGCAAATGGTGGTCGAACGCCAGATGGAAGCGCGCCAGGACAAGCGCACCAACTACACGCGCGAGGAATTCGTCGGCAAAGTGTGGGAATGGAAAGCGGAAAGCGGCGGCCAGATCACCCGCCAGCTCCGCCGCCTCGGCTGTTCGATGGACTGGAGCCGCGAACAGTTCACCATGGACGAGCATTTCACCCGCGCCGTGCTCAAGGTTTTCGTGGACCTTTATAACGAAGGCCTGATTTACCGCGACAAGCGGCTGGTGAACTGGGACCCCAAACTGAAGACGGCGATTTCCGATCTCGAAGTGGAAACGCGCGAGGTTCAGGGCGGGTTCTGGCATTTCAAGTACCCGCTGGCCGACGGCGTCACACTGGATGACGGCCGCGACCATATCGTGGTCGCCACCACCCGGCCCGAAACCATGTTGGCCGATATGGCCGTGGCGGTGAATGCCGACGATCCGCGTTACCGCTCGGTCATCGGCAAGGATATCCTCCAGCCGATCACCGGCCGCCGGTTCAAGGTGGTGGCCGACGAACACGCCGATCCGGAACTCGGCTCGGGCGCGGTAAAAATCACGCCGGGGCACGATTTCAACGACTTCGAAGTGGGCAGGCGCGCCGGAGTCAAGGCCGCCGATATGCTCAACATGCTCGATGCCGAAGCTCGCGTGGTGCAGACGGCGGACGGGCTGGTGCCTGACGAATTCCTCGGCCTCGACCGGTTCGATGCGCGAGCGCTGGTGGTCCAGCGGATGAAGGAACAGGGTTTCCTCATCCCGCACATCACGAAGAACAAGGAGGGCGAGGAGCAGGAACACGACGCCGAACCGCGCACGATCCAGACCCCGTTCGGGGACCGTGGTGGGGTGGTGATCGAACCGTGGCTGACCGACCAGTGGTATGTCGATGCCGCGACACTGGCCCAGCCCGCCATCGAAGCGGTCCGCTCCGGCGCGATCGAAATCGTGCCCAAGACCTGGGAAAAGACCTATTTCAACTGGATGGAAAACATCCAGCCGTGGTGCGTTTCCCGCCAGCTCTGGTGGGGCCACCGGATTCCGGCGTGGTACGATACGGATGGCGCGGTCTATGTCGCCGAAACCGCGGACGAGGCGCAGGCTCTTGCGGGCAACAAGGCGCTGACCCGCGACGAGGATGTGCTGGATACCTGGTTCTCCAGCGCACTCTGGCCTTTCGCCACACTCGGCTGGCCGGACAAGACCGACCTGCTCACAAAGCACTATCCCAACGATCTGCTGGTGTCCGGGTTCGATATCCTGTTCTTCTGGGACGCGCGCATGGCGATGCAGGGCATCCACTTCATGCAGGAAGTGCCGTGGCGGCGGCTCTACCTGCACGGGCTGGTGCGCGCGGCGGACGGGCAGAAAATGTCCAAATCCAAAGGCAACGTGGTCGATCCGCTCGGCCTGATCGACCAGTACGGCGCGGATGCGTTGCGCTTCTTCATGGCGGCGATGGAAAGCCAGGGCCGCGATGTAAAAATGGATGAGAAGCGGGTCGAAGGCTATCGCAACTTCGCCACCAAGCTGTGGAATGCCACGCGGTTCTGCCAGGCCAACGGCATCACCGGCAGCGACACGCTGGCCGCGCCTGCCGCCACGCTGGCGGTCAACCGGTGGATCATCGGCGAAGTGGCGGACACGCTGGCCGCGCTCGACTCCGCGATGGCGGACTTGCGCTTCGATGCGGCCGCCAACACGATCTACCACTTCGTGTGGGACACGTTCTGCGACTGGTACATCGAACTCATCAAGGGCAATTTCGACGCGGAAACCAAGGCCGTCGCCGGTTGGGTGCTCGACCAGATTCTCGTCATGCTCCACCCGTTCATGCCGTTCATCACCGAAGAGCTGTGGCATGCACAGGGTGGGCGCGCCTACGAACTGATCCTCGCCAAGTGGCCGAACCCGCGCGCCACCGTCGATTCCGCCGCCAAGGCGGAAGTGGAATGGCTGATCGCGCTGACTTCCAATCTGCGCACGGCGAAGAACGAACTGGGCATCGCCCCCGGGGCGAAGCTCGACGCTTATCTCGAAGTGCCGGGCGAGACGGCGAAAACCGCTATCGCCCGCAATCCGGCGGCCATCGAACGGTTGGCCCGGCTTTCCGCAATCCGTTTCGAAGCTGCCCCGCAGGGCGCGGCGATGCAGATCGGCGTGGGTGCGGATGTGTTCGTGATCCCGCTGGAAGGGGTGATCGACATCGCCGCCGAAAAGGCCCGTCTCGAAAAGGCGCAAGCCGTATCGGAGAAGGAACGCGATGCGCTGGCCAAGCGGCTGGAAAACCCGTCCTTCGTCGAAAAGGCCAAGCCCGAAGCGGTCGAGAAGGCCCGGGCCGACCATGCCCACCATGCAGCCGAAGCCGAACGGCTGGCGGCCGCGCTGGCCCGGCTGGGATAGGTCGGTGCGCATGCTTCGACAAGCTCAGCACGAGCGGACCGAGAACAGAGGCCCGTTCGCCCTGAGCCTGTTGAAGGGCGCACGCACCCTCAGCCCATGCCGCTAGTTCTCGCCACCACCACCCCGGGCGAACCGGAAATCTTCGCCTCATTGCAGGGCGAAGGCCCTTCGCAGGGGCGGCCGAGCACGTTCATCCGGCTGTCGCGCTGCAATCTGGCGTGCCAATGGTGCGACACCGCCTATACGTGGCGTTTCACCGGCGACAATCGCCTGCATCGCGATGACGTGGCGTTCGACCGCGCCGCCAACCAGTTGACCATGAGCGAGGAAGAAGCCGCCAGCCGGATCGCCGCGCTGGGGCAGGATCGGCTGGTTATCACCGGGGGGGAACCGCTGCTGCAGGCCCCGGCCCTTGCCCGCATGCTGGCGCATCTGCCGCCGATGCATGTGGAGATCGAAACCAACGGCACCGTCGCGCCCACCGCCGCACTCGATCCGCTGGTGCAGCAATACAATGTCAGCCCCAAGCTGGCGCACAGCGGCAATCCGGCCGAACTGGCACTGATCCCCGAACGGCTGGCAGAATGGGCGCAGAACCCGCGTGCGTTCTTCAAATTCGTGATCGCCACGCCCGATGACGTGGCCGAAGTGCTGGCCTTGCAGGAACGCCACGCCATTCCGGGCGAGCGGGTGTTCCTGATGCCCGAAGGGACCGCCAGCGCCATTTTGCGCGAACGGCAGGTCTGGCTGTCCGATTTGTGCCTGCGCCATGGCTTCCGCATGAGCGACAGGCTGCATATCCACCTCTACGGCGACACGCGCGGCACCTGAAATGCCGCGCGCATCCCGCATCGCTCAGTTGAGCGAAGCGATATCGATCACGAAGCGGTACTTCACGTCGCCTTTCACCATGCGCTGATAGGCGTCGTTGATATCGGCCATGTCGATCAGTTCGATATCCGCCGTCAGATTGTGATCGCGGCAGAAATCCAGCATTTCCTGCGTTTCGGCGATCCCGCCGATCAGCGAACCGGCAATCGCCTTGCGCCCGAACACCAGATTGCCGACCGAAGGCGACTTGTGCGGTTCGGGCGGCACGCCGACCAGCACCATCGTGCCATCGCGCTTCAAGGCGGTGATGAACGGATCGAGATCGTGCGGCGCGGCCACGGTGTTGAGAATGAAATTGAACGTCCCAGCCTGCGCCGCCATCTGTTCCGCGTCGCGCGAATTGACGACATGGCTGGCGCCCAGACGCAGGGCATCGTCGCGCTTGTTGGGGGACGTGGTGAACACCGTCACTTCCGCGCCCAGCGCAGCGGCGATCTTCACGCCCATATGGCCGAGCCCGCCGAGGCCGACCACGCCGACTTTCTGCCCCGGCCCCACTTTCCAGTGGCGCAGCGGCGAATAGGTGGTGATCCCGGCGCAGAGCAGCGGGGCCACGCCCGCCAGATCCTTCTCGTCATGGCCTACGGCGAGGACGAAATCCTCGTCCACCACGATGGCATTGGAATAGCCGCCGAAAGTGTGGCCGCCCGAATGCTTGTCATAGGCGTTGTACGTGCCGACGAAGCCGGAACCGGTGCAATATTGCTCATCCCCGTCCTCGCACGAGGCGCAAGTGCGGCAACTGTCGACCATGCAGCCGACGCCAACCGTATCGCCCACCTTGAAGCGCGAGACGGTGGAGCCGACCGCGGCCACCTTGCCCACGATCTCGTGTCCCGGAACGCAGGGATACCGGGTGTTCCCCCATTCGTTCCATGCCGTATGGACATCGGAATGGCAGACGCCGGAATAGACGATATCGATCACCACATCGCGCGGCCCGGGCTCGCGCCGTTCGATCGCGAGCGGGGCAAGCGGGTTGTCGGCGGACTGGTTGCCGAATGCCTTGATTTTCATGGAATGGAATCCTCTCGGGTGTACCTGCTTTTGCCGGCGTTTTAGAACGCCCTCGGCAAAAGGGAAAGCAGTTCACCCCGAAATAGTTTTTCCACGCAACAAATTTTCATGCCCAGTCCGGAACACGCAAATTGTGCCGAAGGCCGCGCGTTAACGCCCTTGCGCGCGCCACCGCGAAACGGTGCGCTGCACGGCCTCGGCATCGTCGTGCCCGCTTGCCCCCCACAGGTGAATGAAGGAGGGATCGTCCGAAGCGGGACGGCGCGCATCTTCCAGATCGTCGAAACTGACACGAACGGGGATCGAAACGCCTTCCCCACAAATGATGCATTCGCGATTGCGCAGCGCCGGAATCACATCGAGAAAGCCGCGCGCACCTTCGGGCATCGCCGCCTTGACGAAATTCTGGTCGCGCTCGTTGTTGAGACGCATCGCGATGATGGTGCCGCACTGCGACAGCACGCCTTCGGCCAGATCGGACGGGCGCTGCGTGATGAGCCCCAGCGACACGCCGTATTTGCGGCCTTCCTTGGCGATACGCGACAGGATGCGCCCGACCGAAGAGCCATCGGCGTTCTTTTCGCTGGGCACGTATCGGTGCGCCTCTTCACAGACCAGCAGGATCGGGCGCGTGCGTTCATCCCGGCTCCAAATCGCGAAATCGAACACCAACCGGCTGAGCACGGCGACCACGGTGGACGTCACTTCGGACGGCACACCCGATACGTCGATGATCGAGATCGGCTTGCCGTTCGCGGGCATGCGGAAAATCTTGCCGATGAAATCACCCATCGTATCGCTGACCAGCATGCCGGAGAACATGAACTGATAGCGCGGGTCCGCCTTCAATTCGTCGATCTTGCCCTTGATCCGCTGAAAGGGGGCGCTGGACGTGGCCTTGTCGAGCTTGCCCATTTCGAACTGGATGATCGTGGTCAGATCGGACAGCAGATAAGGCACCGGCGTATCGACGGTGATCTTGCCCCATTGATCGGATTTGCGATGCTTCGTGCGGGCCTGCAACAGGCACTTGGCGAGAATATCGGCATCCTCCTGCCGTTCATGACCCAATGTGGTGAGGAAGACTTCGCAATGCTCCTCGAAGTTCATCAGCCAGTACGGAATCTGGAGATTGGTAACGTCGAGCAGCAACCCGTTGTCGCGGAACGCGCTGGCGTATTCCCCGTGGGGATCAATCATCAGAATATGACCGTTGGGCGCGGCATCGCAAATCCGGTGAAGGATAAGCGCGGCGGCCGTCGATTTACCCGTACCGGTGGAGCCCAGCAGCGCGAAATGCTTACCCAGCAACGCATCGACATGAATCCCGGCACGGATATCTTCCGTCGGGAACACCGTGCCGATCTGTACCGCGGAACCGTGTTCGCTGGCATAGATCTGCCGCAAATCCTCGTGCGTGGCAGGATAGACGAAAGCGCCGGGAATGGGGTAGCGCGTCACCCCGCGGCGAAAATTCTGCAGGCGGCCGGTAAGAGGGTCTTCCTCCCCTTCGCCCAGAAAATCGATGCCCGCGATGATGCCGCCATCGGCGTGGCGGCCATCCCGTTTCTGCGTGCGCACGTTGGCAACCAGCCAGCCGCTATCGACACGGATCTTGATCTGGCTGCCGACCTGCCCCGCCAGCGCAATCGAAAGATCGCCATCGGCCGCACATTCGCGCAACCGCTGAAGATCGAGCGCAATAAACGAGGACGAGCCGGCAATTTCCAGCACCACACCGATAGGCTGAAGCGCATTGCCGTCAGCCGCGCCCGCAACCGCGCCATGGCCATCGTCGGCCACCGCCGCGCCTTGCGCCCGAAGGTACTGCTGTTCGTTGCCCATATCGTTCATGCTGCGCGCCCGCCATTGCCCCGTGAATATGCCGAAGGGGTAACGCGAGTACGGTTAAAAAGGTGTCAATGCAGCGATTGCACCCGCAGCGGCAAGGCAGGCCGGAAAATCAGATCATCGCGAACACGCGCCCCGCCAGCCAGCCCATGCCGACCGAGACGAACACCACCAGCAAACCGTAAAGCAGCGATTGCTGGTCCGCGAACACGGCGACGAACCGTTCGAAGCCGATCTTGCGGACTTCGACCTGAGCGGTGGCCGAAGCGATAACCCGCCCTTTGGTGATGGCGAAGGTTTCCGCCGTATATGTGCCGGTCTGCACGCTGGAGGGCAGCGAAATACGGGCCTGATAAAGAACCTGCCCGCTGATCTCCACGCCCTTCGGGGATTCGCTGTACAACCCTTCGTGTTGCCGCAGTTCGACCAGCCCCTTGGCGAAGCGCGCCTGTTCTGCCGGATCGATTGCCCCGATGGGCGACAGTTGCAGCCAGTTCAGCCCCAGCTCGTAGATCGCCGCCGTCCGGGCATCCACGATCTTGTCGATGGGGCGGGATGAAGCCACCGCGAAGAACGAGGGCGCGGAACGCAGGGCCGTGCTTTCCGCATTGATCCACATTCCCGCGATCTTCTTCTTCTCGCGCAGGCGGATGGCCTGGGTCGGCCCCTTGAGCACGACGACGATATCGTAATCGCGCCCGGCACGTGTGCCGTCGGGATCGAGAATGGCCCCGAACAGCAGCAGTTCCGTTCCCGTAAAGCCCTGCCGCACCTGAATTTCGTGCTGCGAGACCTGCGGGACGAGGATCGGATCGCTCGCCCCCGTCAGCAGGAACAGCGCCATCAGGGCGAGCAGCGCCCTCATAACGGGGCCACCGAATAGATTTCGCTCGGCCGGAAACCCAGCCCGAACGCCATGCGCAGCGCCATCGCCAGCACGATTACCGCCAGAATCAGCCGCAACTTCTGCGGTTGAACTTTCCCCGCAAGCTGGCTGCCGATCTGCGCGCCCGTGACCGATCCCAGCAGCAGCAGCCCGGCCAGCACAATGTCCACGGCCTTGGTGGTGAGCGAGTGCATCATGGTCGATACCATGGTGACGAACAGAATCTGGAACAGCGAGGTGCCGACGACGACATTCGCGCTCATCCCCAGAATATAGAGCATCGCGGGCACGAGAATGAAACCGCCGCCCACCCCCATCAGCATCGTCAGGATGCCGACGCCGATCCCGATCAGCAGCGGCGCCAGCGGTGAAATGTAGAGGCCCGAGCGATAAAAACGCCAGCGCAGCGGCAAGCTGGCGACAATCGGGTGATGGCGGCGCTTGCGCGGTTGCGGAGCGGCACCGCCGCGCGTGGCGCGGATCGCCTCGAAGCTTTCCTTGGCCATCAAGCCGCCAATGGTGCCGAGCAGCACGACATACAGGATGTTGATGACCGTATCGATCTGGCCGATGGCTTCGAGGAATTTGAAAAGCAGACTGCCAAGGCCGGAACCGATCACCCCGCCCATGACCATCACACCACCCATGTGGTAGTCGACCCCGCCGCGCTTAGTATAAGCGAAGACGCCTGAAACGCTGGCCCCCGTCACCTGGCTGGCGGCCGATGCGGCGGCCACCGTGGGGGGAATGCCATAGAAAATCAGCAACGGCGTGGTCAGGAAGCCGCCGCCGACACCGAACAGACCGGACAGGATGCCGGTGATGGCCCCCAATGCGACAATCACCAGCCCATTGACTGAAAGATTGGCTATTGGGAGGTACACATCCATGACAGACGATGCCTAAACCACCGTCGCGTCAGTTGAAAGCACCTCCGATCAGAAACCCGCCGAAATCGTCAGCGCCGGCCCGGATTTGGGCATTGCCTGACCGGACAGGCGGAAACGCCAATCCATCGAAACTCGCGATGGCTTACCCCAGATATCGACTGTGGCGCTTGCGCTCGGCCCGGCATCGAGACGCGAGACGCCCTTCTGCGCCCCGCCCCATGCCCCGGCGCCGATGCGCAAAGTGGTCCCCGCGACACTGAACAGCGGACGATCCGCCCGTATCTGCCCGTCGACGAACGCGGTCTTGAACTGCCCTCCGACATAACCGCCCTGCGCATAAGCTTCACCCGTGAAGCCCAGAGGCAAGGCAAAAGGCGGTATTTCGGTATAAGCCAGCGCAGCGGGGCGGAAGCTCGTCTTGCCCGCCGCGCTGCGAAAACCGCGCGCTTCCGCTGCCACCATGATCGGAATCGCAGGCACCGGGCGCAGACCGAGCCCAATCGCCATTTCGCTTTCCCGCACAGTTCCCAATGCCGTGCTTCCCCGCAGATAGGCAAGCGGGCGATGGGCGCTGGACGGCGCAATCCGATAACGGAGCACAGCCCCCGCCTGGCTGCCGCCATAGACCGGGCGGCCTGACACCGGCAGCACTGCGGAATCCCGGCGCGCCAGCATCCATGTATCGGCAGACCAGCGATCCGCCTTTCCTTCGGCCAGCCCCGGCGAAAGCGGCACAGGTGTGGCGGCATCAGGCACAGTCTGCCCGACCAGCGCGGGATCGGAAACCGCCGCCTGCCTTGCGCCATACGGAACCGATCCCCCAGGGGAATCGTCGCGCCAGACGGCAGGTATGAACATACCTTCCCCGGCGGACGCCAGCCTGGCAGGGCGTACCCCTTGGGGTAAAGCCCCGCTTTCCGAAGGCCACTGCCCGCCGTAATAAACCGGAACGGGCACCGGGATCGGCCGGTATTGCGGCATCCCGACCGGTGCTTCCAACGGCAGGCCCGCCGGGCTGAAACTTGCAAGCGAGACCGGTCCGCGACCGAAGCCATCGTCAGCGCCCCCGTCTTTCCGCCCCGCCGCTGCCCAGAAGCGAAAAGTGGAAGCGCGCGCAGCCTGAACCGGCGGTATGCGCCAATGCGGCGGCGTCCAGGTGAAGACACGCAAGACCACCCACCCCGCGAGCACCAGCATCAATATGTGCAGCGGCCTGCCCTGTAGCGATTTGCCCAATCTCACGATTCCGCCTCCTGCCGCCGGTGCATGGCAGGATGCAGGCGATGCACGGTCTTTTCCCATAGAGGCTGCTCCCCCCGAAGCGTGCGCCAGTAAGCGAACACCGCGCGGCGTCCGGCAAAAATGGCGATGGCGTTGGAAACCGGGATACGCAGCACCGCCATCACCCCTTCCAGCGCGCCATATTCGCGCCACGAAAACGCGCAGCGCCATGCCACACGCCAGAAGAACGCCGCGAAATTGAGCAGCAGCGCCACCTTCACCACCGGGCCGGGATCGGGCAGCGCCAACAGTCCAGTGGCATTGCCCAACCACAGCATCGTGGACAGGATGAGACACAGATAAGCCGCCGCCAGCACCACCGCCGTAAGTGGACCGCGACGGTCGCGAAAGCGCATCCACCGCTCGCTGAAACCGCCTTCCCAGCCCATCCGGTCCCATCCCTGAAAGGCGATGCCGTGGACCCAGCGGGTTTTCTGGCGGATCGATTCGCGGATATCGGACGGGAAACAGGCGCGCGTGGCCACGAGCCGCCCATCGTCACCTCGCACCCGGAGGAATTTGGAACGCCCGCCGACTTCGCCGATCCGCAGGCCGAGTTCGTAATCTTCCGTCAGGCTCTGGCTTGCGAAGGGCGCGGCGCGGTCATTTCCCGCCACGCGTTCCAGCACATCGCGGGCAAAGGCACAGCCGACGCCAGCCGCGGGCAGCCCCACGCCCAGGGCATCGCGCACGACCATGGCCTTGCCATGCGCTTCGGCGAATTCGTCACAATAGTGGCCCGCGATCCAGATCGATCCGGCCTGCGGTTCCGGCAGGACCGGCACCTGGACGAAATCGTGGCTGTCCATCGCACGGTCGAGCAACGCCAGCGCGGCCGGATCGACCATATCTTCGGCATCGTGGAGCAAGACCATACGCACCCGCCTGCCCGTGCGGGTTTCGTCTTCGCACAAAGCCGCATAGATGCGGTTCAGGCAATCGGCCTTGCTGGTCGGGCCTGGCCGATCATGGATCACCACCCGCAAGCGCGGATCGCCCCTCGCCGCGCCGATCACCGCCTGAACGGTCGCCGGATCGTTGGCATAGCAACCGACATAGAGCCGCAATTCCGCTTGCGGCCAGACCGCCAGCGCATGGCGGACGGTGGCCCCGATCACCGCATCTTCGTGCCATGCCGGGATCACCACCGCGGCAATGCCGGCCAGCGGCTGGCCCGTCAGCGCCGCCCGGCTGACTCGCGGCGTGCGCAATCGCCCGCGCATCCGGCCCCAGAGATAGTGAATGTCGACAAAAATATCGTCAGCCGCGCCGATCAGGAAAAAGACACCTGCGAACAGCAGCAACTCATACCCTGCAAGCGCAAACACTTGCAGAACGGAATAGTCCCCCAAAATCGTCACCGAACTCCCCCTCGTTGGTAACGTACGGTTTTTTGAAGTAAACGAGGGCAAATCGGCTTGCAACGCGCAACCGCATCCCAAAAAGGGACAACGATGGTCTCACTGCAAGAGTTGAAAAAAATTGCCGCGCATGAAGCAGCCGCCGGCATCCTGTTGATCGGTGTGGCGGTCGCGGCAATGGCGGTGGCCAATTCACCGCTGGCGCAGGCATATCACGATTTCTTCCATCACCCGCTGGCGTGGACACCCATTGCCAAGCTCGACACGCTCCACCTGTGGATCAACGATGCCTTGATGGCGGTGTTTTTCTTCGTCGGCGGGCTGGAAGTGAAACGCGAAATCGTCGTCGGACAACTGGCCGACGCGCGGCAACGCCGGTTGCCAGTTCTCGCAGCACTGGCCGGGATGGCAATGCCCGCCGCCGTATTCGCCCTGCTCGTGGGCGGTGAGCCCAAGTTGCTGAACGGCTGGGCGATCCCCGCCGCCACCGATATCGCTTTTGCCGTGGGCGTTCTCGCGCTGCTGGGCAACCGGATTCCCGCCCCCTTGCGGCTCTTCCTGCTGACTGTCGCCATTGTCGACGATATCGGCGCGGTCCTGATTATCGCGGTGTTCTTCACCGGTGGCCTCAATCTCGGCTGGCTGCTGGCTGGCCTCGGCATTCTGGCGGTCATGATCGCGCTCAACCGGGGACGGGTGACGGCGGCATGGCCTTATATCCTGGCGGCGTTCGGCCTATGGTATTGCGTGCTCCATTCCGGAATGCACGCCACGATTGCCGGAGTCGTGGCCGCATTCACCATTCCCCTGCGCCCGTCGGCGTCCGGCTCTTCCCTGCTTGACCGGCTGGAGCATGGGCTTTCAGGCTGGAATGCGTTCTTCATCGTTCCACTGTTCGGCTTCGCCAATGCAGGCGTCAGCCTTGCCGGGATCGGGCTTGCCGGATTTCTTGCCCCTCTGCCGCTTGCCATTGCGGGCGGTCTGGTGATTGGCAAACAAGCCGGAATCTTCATCGCCGTCTGGGCAGCGGACAAGATCGGCTTTGCCCGCCGCCCGGAAGGGACAAGCTGGCAACAGATGTGGGGCGTGGCCGTTCTGTGCGGGATCGGCTTCACGATGAGCCTGTTCATCGCGGCGCTCGCCTTTCCCTATCACCCCGCGCTGGTGGAAGAGGCCAAGCTGGGCATTCTCGGCGGATCGCTGATTTCCGCCATTTTCGGATACTGCATTCTGAAGCTGGCGCCCGCCCCGCGAAGGGCGGGCTGAGCGCCTCTCACCAGGTGCCGGTGTTTTCCATGCTGGCCCATGGTTCCTGCGGCGGCAAACCGCCGTCTTGCAGCAGTTCCACCGAAATGCCGTCGGGGCTTTTCACGAACGCCATGTGCCCGTCCCGCGGCGGGCGATGGATGATATGCCCGGCATCCTGCAAGCGCTGACAAGTGGCATAGATATCGTCCACCTGATAAGCGACATGGCCGAAATTGCGCCCCCCGGCATAGGTTTCAGGCGCGCTGCCGTCTTCCGGCGGCCAGTTGTAGGTGAGCTCTATCTGCGCCTTGTCCGCCTGCCCCGGCGCGGCAAGGAAAATCAGGGTAAAACGCCCCTGCGGCACATCGTGCCGGCTGACTTCTTCCAGACCGATCAGTTCGAAAAACCGGATCGTCGCTTCCGGATCGGTGACTCGGATCATGGTATGGAGAAATTTGACCAACTGACGGGACTCCCTTCATCGCTATCGAACACGCGGTTTATCGGACAAGGGCTGGCCGCGAAAGGTATCGCCGCGCCAAAAAGCCCCCGCATCGCCGCCATACCAACAAAAACGGCCCGCGCATCGCACGGGCCGCCTTCCTGATCCACTCGTCCGATCAGAAACTGTAGGACAGCGTGCCGACAACGGCATCGTCGGTGGCGTTCTTGAAGGACTTGCCTTCGACACCGATGTAGCTGACGCCCACCGTCAGGTGGCCGAGCACGGTGGCCGATGCCCCGATGGACCAGTCGAACGCCGTCTTGTCGTTGTTGACACCGTTGACATAGTCCGGCGCCAGCACACCGTCGGTATAGCCAAGATGGCCCTTCACCGTGATCGGCGTCTTGGGAATGCCGACTTCGAGATCGGTGTAAACGTAGAGGTTATCCTTGCTGCCGAGCGCCTTCTGATCCCATGCGTAAGCGACGCCCAGCGTCGCCCCCACGGGGCCGAACTGGCTGGATACCTTGACGTAAGGTTCGAAATAATCGGACTTGCCGTATCCGTGATCCTTCGACGGATAGACATAGCGCAACAGGCCGGCATCGAGCTTCAGGTTCGATGCGACATTCCCGCGCCAACCGCCATAGAGATCGAGTTCCATCTCGCCCAGGCCGCTGCCGCGATCATCAATCGAGGAAGACCAGGTTCCGATATAGAAGCCGCTGGAATGCTGGATATCGATCCCGCCCTGGATGGCGGGGTCGCCCGCCGATTGCGACACACCGCGGAAACGGTAATCGGTCACGATGGCGACATTGCCCGAAACGGAAAAATCGGACGCGGCCGCAGCGGTTCCGTTTTCATCGGCAGCCATCGCGGGTGTGGCAACGAAAGCGGCACCGGCAAGCGCGGTTGCAACCGAAAGGTTGCGGACGAACGTAAGCATGACAGTATTCCTTTTAACGATGAAGCTGTTGCACATCGTCCCACCTGCATTCCGCCGGTCGCCGCTTTGCCGGGCGTCCCTTGCGGAATAGAGGGAACCTGCCTTTCGATGCTGCAGTGCACAAGGGTATTTTGCAGCCCCGATTGCGCACGGGTCCCATGTGTGGGTTTTTTGCATCACATTCACGTTTCAGACACTATGGTTGCGCCATCTGCATGGGCGAAGAAACGGAACTTTCGTTGTGACACTGGCATCGGGCACCGATCGGCGCGGCAAAAATCGGAACGAGGGTGGCATCGATGCCGCCCATGCCACCATGCCCGCCGGACAACGCATCTATGCCATCGGGGATATTCACGGGCGGCTCGATCTGCTGAAACCGCTGGTGCAGGCCATCGAAGCCGATACCGCCGCCGAACCGGAAACGCACAGCACCGTCATCCTGCTGGGCGACCTGATCGACCGGGGGCCGGACAGCAAGGGCGTGCTCGATTTCGTGCGCGACTGGCAGCGCCGCCGCACGGTTCATATCCTGATGGGCAATCACGAGGAGATGTTCCTCGCCGCCTTCACCGATGCCGAATATCTTTCGGCGCTGCTCCCACATGGTGCTGACGAAACGTTGCGAAGCTATGGCATCGCCGTGCCGGACAGCGTGCGCGATGTGGGGCAGGAGACATTACGGACCATCCAGTCCGCCATGGCCGCGCGTATCCCGGCGGCGGATCGCCAGTTCATGGCCAGCTTCGTTCCGGCGCTGACAATCGGCGATTATCTGTTCGTCCATGCGGGGATAGAGCCGGATATTCCGGTGGCGGAACAATCGCACCGGGCCATGCGCTGGATACGCGAACCGTTCCTTTCGCACGACGAACCTTATTCGCACGTGGTGGTTCACGGCCACACCATCCGCCCGCAAGTGGAGGAACGCGCCAACCGGATCGGGATCGATACCGGCGCCTATTGCTATGACGTGCTGACCGCGCTGGTGCTGGAAGGCAGCACCCGCCGATTCATTCAGGCGCGCGGCGCGCAGGATGCCATCGCCATCGAAACGCGCGCAGCCGCGCACTGAACCGGGACGAAACGAAGTGCCAGGGGGCCTGTAAGCCGGGTTCTGTATCGCGGACGGTATCCCATGAGAGACCGTATCCGCAATGGCAGCCATTCCTCTAGGCCTTGCGTTGCCGCAAGGCTCAAGCAGCCAACCCGGGCGGTCGAGGGCGAAACCCCCTTGCTGTCGGATCTTGCGATCCTCGGCGCGCCGCCCCTATTCGGCCTTGCTCCGGGTGGGGTTTGCCTTGCCGCTCCTGTTGCCAGTCGCGCGGTGCGCTCTTACCGCACCCTTTCACCCTTGCTGCCGGTTTCCCGGTTAGCGGTATGCTCTCTGTGGCACTTTCCCTGAATGCCCGGCAAGCCGGACACCCGGCGGGCGTTACCCGCCACCCTTGTTTCGTGGAGCCCGGACTTTCCTCGGCAAAGCATGATGCTTCGACGCGGCTGCCCGGCCCCCTAGCGCGCCCTATCTAGCGCGGCCGCGGTCACGTTCCAAGAGCAGTGCGAAAAGTATCGCCCCGATTTCTCCATCGACCGTGCCGTCGATCCGCGCTGGGCGCCAACGGCGCTGGAAAGCCGCCACCGCCGCGCGGCCATCGGAAATGTCGTAACCGAAGCGTTCCAGCCCCAGCATGAAGGCGCCATCGTTGGGAAACGGTGTGCCGAGAGTGATCTTCGGCACCGGCAGGGCCAGCCGCAGGCGAGCGAGCCGCGTCCAGTCGAACAGCTCACCCGGGTCTTCCTTGCGCGCGGGCGCGATATCCGAATGACCGACGACATTGGCGCGCGGAATATCGTAGCGGCGGACGATCCGCCCCACGAGCGGCATCAGCGATTCCATTTGCGCGGCGGTGAACGGGCGATAGCCCCATTCGTGCCCTGGATTGACCAGTTCGATGCCGATGCTGGCGGAATTGATGTCCGTAATGCCGCGCCAGTAGGACCGCCCCGCATGCCAGGCGCGCTTGTCTTCATCCACCAGGCGGATGACCGTGCCGTTTTCCTCGATCATGTAATGGGCGGACACTTCCGCCGCCGGGTCGCACATGCGCTCCAGCGCTTCGGCGCCGCTGCGCATGCCGGTATAATGCAGGACAAGCATGGAAATGGGCAGCTTGCGCTCGTTCCAGTTGGGCGATGGAACCTCGCGCTGCACCAATTCGTCCATCGCGTTCAGCCTTCCGGAAGCACGGCCCCGAGCACCAGGGCATCCTCCGAAACCGCGTGCTGCAAGCCGCCGCCCGCTTCGGAAACGATGACATGCAGCATATGCGCCGCCGCCGTCCGGCCGGAAAGCTGCGCCGTGGGCAAGCGCCCTTCCAGCGCGGCCCCGATCGTGTTGTCGAACGCGATCTTGCGGCCCATCGCGCGCACCGCGATTTCGCACGTTCCGCCGCGCACTTCGGCGGCGATATCGATCGAACCGCCGCGTATCAGCGCGTCGAGCGCGATCTGCGCGAAATTCAGCAGCACTTTGGCCGCAGGCTTCGACAATTCCGCCGCGCCCAGAACCCAGGTCACGCTGACCCGCTCATTCCCGGCGACCAGCGCATCGATCAGACTGCGCACTTCCTCGGTCGAAACTTTCTCGCCAAAGCCGCCCGCCGCGCCGAACGCCAGGCGAAAGAACTTGAGCTTGTCCGTCGATGCCTTCGCGCTCTGTTCCAGCAGTTCGAAACAGCGCTGGCGCATCGCAGGGTCCTTCTCGTCCGCCAGCAATTCCAGCCCGTTCATCAGCGCCCCGACCGGGCTCAGCAAATCGTGACACAGGCGGGAGCAGAGCAAGCTGGCGAGATCGACGGAAGAATTGGACATGTTCAGTTTTTCGTCCCTTTTCTGAAAGGGGGTGACACACTTGCCCGCGGTTATAGGCACAAATTCCCGTCCCGAAACCGGCTCTGCCGACAAACAGGCCGAGTTCCCTGATTCTACCGGACAAACGGAAAAATGGGACGCCGCCCCCTTAGAGCATCGCGGGTGAAAGTGGGAACGGGTTTTGCGCAAAAAACGCCGCGCCGCCAAAAAATCGGAACCCGCGCCGGATGGGCTGCAATATCGTTAGCCGCCCACCACCGTGCAGGTCAGCGCGATAAAACCCTGCGCACCATCGCGCCAGAACCGCACATCGCCTGCCTGGCCGACAATCGCCCAGACTTTCCCGTCGTGTGCCGCTTCGGTCCGGTCGCATGGGGATGGCATCGCTTCGCCGTGGGGATGCGAATGGTAATACCCGAGAACCGCCGCACTTTGCCGCTCCCGCGCCTTGCGATGCGCGTCAATCAGCACGCGCGGATCGATCTCGAACCGTGTGCGCGGTGTATCGGCGACATTGGCCGCAGGCAGGATCGCATCGATTCGTCCCGCACCTCCCAACAGCAGCCCGCAACACTCGTCAGGAGCGGCCGCCCCGGCTTCCTCGCGCAAGCGTTCGAGCGCATCCCTTGTCACAGCGATAGTCATGCCCACATTGCCTAGCATGGGGACCGGGGAATTGATCGAAGGTATTTTCACGAGCGGCGGCGCGCGGCTGGACAAGGCGCTGGCCGAGGCCAGCGGCCTCTCGCGCGAGCGGGTGAAGGCGCTGCTCGGCGAAGGGCGCGTGGCGCTGGACGGCGCGCCAGCGAAAGCGGCATCGGCCAAGGTACAGGCAGGCATGCGCTTCGCAATCACCGTGCCCCCCGCCGCCGAAGCGGAAGCCGCGCCGCAGGATATCCCGCTCAACGTGGTTTACGAAGATTCGCACCTGATCGTGATCGACAAGCCCGCCGGGCTGGTGGTCCATCCCGCCGCGGGCAATCCTGACGGTACGCTGGTGAACGCGCTGCTGCATCATTGCGGCGGATCGCTGTCCGGCATTGGCGGTGTGGCCCGTCCGGGCATCGTCCACCGGATCGACAAGGACACTTCCGGCCTGCTCGTCGTCGCCAAGAACGATGCCGCGCACGAAGGGCTGGCCCGCCAGTTCGCCGATCATTCGATTGAGCGGGCCTATCTCGCCATAGTGAACGGCCACCCGATGCCGCCCGCGGGCACCGTGAACGCGCGAATCGGGCGCTCCGACGCGAATCGCAAGAAGATGGCCGTGCTGCCCGACAGCACGACGCGGGGAAAGCACGCCATCACCCATTACAAGACGCTCAAACGCATGGAAAACTGCGCTTTGGTGGAATGCCGCCTGGAAACCGGGCGCACGCACCAAGTGCGCGTTCACATGGCGTCAATCGGTCATGCACTATTGGGGGACCCGCTTTATGGACGCTCTCACGCCAAGCTCCGGCCGATTCTCGCCGCGCTCCGCTTCCGCCGTCAGGCGCTGCATGCGGCGGTTCTCGGCTTCGTCCATCCGGTCGATGGAAAAACTATCCGCTTTGAAAGCGAATTGCCACCAGACATGCGGGAACTGATTGATGAAACCGTTCGTTGAGATCGATGAAATCGCCCCCACCCCAGATGGTTTTCGTCTATAAAAGGATTCGGGCAAGTGGCCGTGCCCAGCCGAACGCCCAGCAGGGGTTCAGCAAAACAGCGGTCGACACTTTGAAAGGTATGGGACTTTGACCGAGAAGAACACCACCATCACGAGAAAGGCGTCTGTCCCGGCGTTGAGCGGGGAGCAGAGCCTCAATCGTTATCTGTCCGAGATCAAGAAGTTCCCGGTGCTGACGGCAGAGCAGGAATACATGCTCGCCAAGCGCTATCAGGAACATCAAGATCCCGAAGCCGCCGCGCAACTGGTGACCAGCCATCTGCGGCTCGTGGCGAAGATCGCCATGGGCTACCGCGGCTATGGCCTGCCCGTGTCCGACCTGATTTCCGAAGGGAACGTCGGCCTGATGCAGGGCGTCAAGAAATTCGAACCCGATCGCGGCTTCCGGCTCGCCACCTATGCCATGTGGTGGATCAAGGCTTCGATGCAGGAATTCATTCTGCGCAGCTGGTCGCTCGTCAAGATGGGCACCACCGCCGCGCAAAAGAAGCTGTTCTTCAACCTGCGCCGCATGAAGAAGAACCTCGACGCCTACGATGACACGGACCTGCATCCGGACGATGTGAAGAAGATCGCCGAAGATCTCGGCGTGCCCGAACAGGAAGTCATCAACATGAACCGGCGCATGCTGATGGGGGGCGACAGTTCGCTCAACGTCTCCATGCGGCAGGGCGAAGAAGGTTCAGGCCAATGGCAGGACTGGCTGGCGGATGACCGCCCGTTGCAGGACGAAACCGTGGCCGAAGCCGAAGAAGCCGAACTGCATCACGAGATGCTGACCGAAGCGATGGACAGCCTCAACGAACGCGAACGGCACATTCTGGTCGAACGGCGGCTGACGGAAAACCCGAAGACGCTGGAAGAATTGAGCCAGGTCTATGACGTATCGCGCGAACGCATCCGCCAGATCGAAGTGCGCGCGTTCGAAAAGCTGCAGAAGGCGATGTATCGCCTGGCGGACAAGAAGCTGCTCGTCCCGGCCTGATCCGGCTGGCGAAATGCAGGAAAAAATGCCCGGCGTCCTTCACGGACGCCGGGCATTTTTGTGGGGTATCGCTCAGAATCGCCGGACGATCCCGATATAGAGTTCGCTATCCGGGCTTTGGGAATTGAGCCCTAGATTGAGCCCCGCATCGAACTGCGTCGCATCGTTCGCCTGCCATGCAGCGGAAAGACCCAGCAATGCCTCGGTCGCATGCCCATCGGGATCGCGATCCCGGTAGAGGGCCACTTCGGTCGACGCGGAAAGGTTATCCGTCAGCGCAAAGCCCAACCCCACCACACTGCCGAAGCGCAAGTGCCGCCCGTTCCCGTCGCTATCCGCCGCCGCATCGATTTCGGGTGTGAAGGCGAGCGAGACGGTATCGTTCAGTTGAAAGCTCAGCGGCGCGATCACCCCGGCCGACCAATCCCCCGCGCCGACCGGCGCACGGCCCACCGGCAGGGTGACATACGGCATCAACGCCACTGAGAACCCCGATCCATCCGGATTATGCAGATTCTGCCGCAGGGCGAACGTCATGTCGCCTACCCGCGCCACCTTGTCGACCGCGCCCGTCAGCTTGTCACGCATGCGGACATGGCCGTAAGCCGTCCACCCCACTTGCGCTTCGAGGCTGTCCGTCACCCCCGCCCGCAGCAGCATTTCACCCGCCGTAACCGTGTCCGTGCGCGACGTGCTGTCGGCATCGTGCGTCCAGTCCGCCAGCCCGATCTCCGCCACCACATGCCCCGGTGAGACGGTGCACGCCGGAGTGCCGAGACCGGGACGATCCGCGCACAGATCGCGGCTGTCGTCCGCCCACGCGGGAACGCCGCACAGACACGCCGCCAAGGCCACCAGAGAAAGCGTGACGCGAAGACGCCTCATCGTTTCGATCCCCCAGGGAAAACAACGCGGTTATATACACATCCCGCATGACGAACGAACCGTTGAAGCAATCCATTTGGAGAATTCCCTCCCCCCTGTTTCAACGCTAAAGCCATGGCATGATCGGCCGTTTCATTCGTCTCGTCTTCCGCTGCATCCTGATCTTCATGGTCGTCAGCGTGGGGCTGGTGCTGGCGTACAAGTGGCTGCCCGTCCCCGTCACCGCGACCATGCTGACGGACCCCAACGGCATTACCAAGGACTGGACTCCGCTCAGCCGGATCGACCGCAATATGGTGGCCGCCGCCATCGGCGCGGAAGACGGGAAATTCTGCAGCCACAACGGATTCGACGCGAAAGCCATCGAGAAGGCCATCGAACGCAACGCCCGCGGCGGGCGCATTCGCGGCGGCTCCACCATCAGCCAGCAGACCGCCAAGAACGTGTTCCTGTGGCAGGATGGCGGCTATCTGCGCAAGGCGCTGGAAGCCTGGTTCACCGTGCTGATCGAAAGCGTGTGGGGCAAGCGGCGGATCATGGAAGTCTATCTCAACGTCGCGGAAACCGGGATCGGCACTTATGGCGTGGAAGCAGGCGCGCAACGCTATTTCCACCATTCCGCCGCGCATCTCACCCGCAGCGAAGCCGCACGCATGGCCGCTGTCCTGCCGTTACCGAAAAAGCGCGCGGTGGTGAGCCCGAACGGCTTCACCCGGCACTACGGCAACATGATCGCCGGCCGCGTAGGTGTTGTCGGGCGTGACGATCTCGATGCCTGCGTCTATGAATAATCCGATGGGCGCCGGACATTCGCATAACCATTCTGGTCATAATCACGGGCATGGGCACCACAGCCATGCCCCGGTGGATTACGGCCGGGCCTTCGCCATAGGCGTGGTGCTCAATTCCGTGTTCGTCGTGGTGGAAGCGGCTTACGGTTTCCTGTCGGGATCGATGGCGCTGGTGGCGGATGCCGGGCACAACCTGTCGGACGTGCTCAGCCTGTTGATCGCCTGGGGCGCCAGCGTGATGACCGCACGCCCCGCCTCCCCCCGTTTCACCTATGGCTTCAAATCCAGTTCCATTCTCGCTGCCCTCGTCAATGCCGGGCTGCTGCTGGTCGCCACCGGCGCGATCCTGATCGAAACCGTCCGCCACCTGTTCGAACCGGCCCCGGTGGAAGGCATGACGATGATTATCGTCGCGGCGATCGGCGTCGTCATCAACACGGCCACCGCGCTGCTGTTCATGGGTGGGCGTAAGAACGACATCAACATTCGCGGCGCTTTCCTGCACATGGCGGCCGATGCGCTGGTTTCGGTGGGCGTGGTGGCAGCGGGCGCACTGATCCTGCTCACCGGCAAGACCTGGATCGATCCTGCCACCAGCCTGATCATCATCGCAATCATCGCCTGGGGTTCCTGGGGCTTGCTCAAGGACAGCCTGCGCATGGGCCTGCTCGCCGTGCCCGAGACGATCGACGAAAGCGAAGTCCGCCGCTTTCTGGCGCAATTGCCGGGCGTTGCCGCCGTCCACGATCTGCATATCTGGCCAATGAGCACCACCGAAACCGCACTCACCGCGCATCTGGTGATGCCGGACGGCTACCCCGGCGATGCTTTCCTCCACACCACGGCGCACGATCTGGAACACCATTTCCACATCGGCCATACGACTATCCAGGTCGAAGCGGGCGAACAGGATTGCGCTCTCGCCAGCGAGGCCAGAATCTAGAGCGAGGCCGCCCCCAAAGCAAAAGCCCGAACCACATCGCTGCGGCCCGGGCTTTTAAACCGTTATATCGGAAGCCGCTGCTTCAGGCTGCCGCTTCCTTCTTGGAGCCGAGAACCTGGACCGGTTCCTTGCGCCCTTCGACCACGTCCTTGTCGACCACGATCTCGTTCACCCCTTCGAGCGAGGGCAGATCGAACATCGTGTCGAGCAGGATGCCTTCGACGATGGAACGCAAGCCGCGCGCGCCGGTCTTGCGGGCGATGGCCTTCTGCGCGATCGTTTCGAGCGCATCGTCGGTGAAGGTCAGTTGCACATCCTCAAGCTCGAACAGCTTCTGATATTGCTTGATCAGCGCGTTCTTGGGTTCCTTGAGAATCTGCACCAGCGCCGGCACGTCGAGATCGTTCAGCGTCGCGATCACCGGCAGGCGGCCGACGAATTCAGGAATCAGGCCGAATTTCAGCAGATCTTCCGGCTCGCACTTTTCGAGCAGTTCGCCCACGCGGCGCTTGTCCGGGTCGGCCACGTTCGCGCCGAAGCCGATCGAACGCTTCTGCAAGCGGTCGGCAATGACCTTTTCCAGACCCGCGAACGCACCGCCGCAGATGAACAGGATGTTGGTCGTGTCCACCTGCAGGAATTCCTGCT